>CAZJZF010000197.1:0-5320 GCA_964550385.1 uncultured Lentimicrobiaceae bacterium
ACAAGTCCGACCCCCAGCCCGATGAGCAACCCTCCAAAAATGCAGGAGAGCAGAGTGTCTTCTTCCACCAGCGCTGTGTTTCCCCACAGATAGTATAACCCGTCGACAAATACAGAGGTGAGAATAAAACCCACCACTGTTTTCACCCCAAATCGGGGACCCAGTACTTTGATTCCCAGTATAGTAAGTGGAATATTGAAGAAAAGGGCAGTTAATCCGATAGGAAACCCCAGGGAATAATGGATCATGATGGCGATGCCATAAACCCCTCCCGGGACGATTTTATGCGGCGAGATGAAGAACACATAGCCGGCAGCTATGGCAAACGTACCAACGGTGATAAGCAGGTAAGACCGGAACCATTTCCGGCTGAAGGGTTTTTCAATCGGGAGAAACCTACCCATGGGTTATTTTTTTATACCAAGCAGTTCTACGGTAAAGATGAGCATTTTGTTCGGTTCTATCCGTTCGTTGCCCCTTTCTCCGTAGGAGAGCTCTGCCGGTAAATAGATTTCAAAAACAGAACCTACCGGCATCAGTTGCAGAGCTTCGGTCCAGCCACGTATTACCCTGTTCAGCGGAAATTCGGTGGGAGCGGGGCTGTGGTTGCGTGAGGCGTCGAAAACCTCACCGTTTAAAAACCTGCCTTCGTAATGCACCTGCACGGTATCCGTAGCTACGGGTTTTTCTCCGGTTCCCAGGGTAATTATTTTGTATTGGATACCACTTTCGGTTTGTATCACACCCTCTTTGGTGCGGTTGGCATTCATGAAATCAAATTCTTCCTGTCTGTTGGCAGCAGAAATTTTTTCACGTCGTTCAAAATCAGCCTGCTGCAATTGGAACTGAAAGGCTGTCATCACCTGATCTTTTACTTCCGGCGAGAATAACGAGTCGTTCCCCTTGATGGCATCTTCGATCCCCTTCACCAATGCTTCGGTTTTAATATCAATATTATTGGTTTTGAAACTGGAACCAATTTCCTGTCCGATCATGTAGCTTACCGTGTCCATCTGAGTGGCAAATTCTGCTTTTGAACTACATTTTTTCGATTTTTTAGGGCATTTCATGATGCCGCATGATGGCATTACTGCACCAAGGCAGATTAAAAGTACGAGGGTTGAGATTGTTTTTTTCATGTAATTTCAAATTTGTCGGCAAAGGTACGGTATTAATGCATACTTCCGCAATACCTGCTTCAAGTGGTTCGGGAATCAAATCTCCATGAATATCATATCGATTGTTGTATTATACATAATTGTTTTCTACATTTGAAAAGTAAAAAAATGAACGGTCATGAATACGAAAATTAAATTTCTTCTTGTGTTATGGATGGTTGCCGGATTATTCTATTCGGCAGATTGTCAGGTTACTGGATGGCAGTGGACCAAATCCTCAGGCGGTACCGGTCGCGATGAGGCGGAGCTTCCTGCAGTGGATCAGGATGGCAATGTAATCATCTGCGGGAAGTTCAGCGACACGGCCTGGTTTGGCACCAGTTTTCTGAAAAGCAGCGGAATGATGGATATGTACATTGCAAAGTACAGCAAAACAGGCACATTTCTGTGGGCGGCAAAAGGGGGCAGCGCGTTGGATGCCGAAGCCCTGTCGGTGGCAGCCAATCAGGCCGGGAATATTGCCGTTACGGGTTATTACAAAGGCACCCTTACAATCGATACCCTGGTATTGCCGGGGATTACAGGAAAGGAGAGCTTTTTTGTTGCGGTATACGATTCCACCGGCCAGCTGTTATGGGCAAGGTCAGCTGTAGGCGGCAACATCCGCGGGAAGGGGATAGAATTTGATCCTGCAGGCAATGTGCTGGTAACAGGGCATTACGAGGATTCTGCCATGTTTGGCAGCGCCACAATACATTCGGCAGGTCTCCAGAACGCTTTTCTGGCAAAGTACAATGCACAGGGGCAGTTGCAATGGGCAACCTATGGTGGTGGGCTGTACAATGCCTGGGCCTCATCGGTGGGGGTCGACAGCCAGGGCAACAGCTATATTACAGGAGCTTTCAAGGATACTGCCTGGTTCGGGGCTCATCAGATCATTACCTACGGGGTCAACGATGTGTTTCTGGCCAAATGCAGCCCTGCCGGCACCTGGATCTGGGCCACCCATGGCGGAGGCACCAGCGACGACTACGGCAACGGAATCGAAGTGGATGCCTATGACCACATTGCTGTTACGGGCTCTTTCTTCCTCACCGTAACCTTCCCTCCGGCACCCGCCATTACCAGTTATGGCGCCAAGGATGGATTTATAGCCTACTACGATCCTGCAGGCAGTTGTCTCTGGTCGCAACCCTTCGGGGGCACTTCGGATGACAAGGGGATTGGGGTATCGTGCGATAACGTTGGCAATGTGTATGTTACTGGGTTTATTAAGAATCAGGGCAATTTCGGACCCATACCGCTAACAGGCGCAGGAGCAGATGACGTTTCTCTGGCGAAATACACACGCACCGGATCAATCCTCTGGGCTGCTCTTGCAGGAGGTACAAGCAACGATTATGGCAAGGGGATTCAGGTGTATAAACAAGGGTTGGTTTATGTTGCCGGAGTGTATAATGGTACTTCCCAGTTTGGCAATATCAGCACATTGATTAGCAAAGGGCAACAGGACAGCTATGTGGCGCTGTATTATGACGGAACACCACTCATTTCGCAACAGCCCCTGAGCCAGAACCTGTGCGTGGGCGATTCGCTGATACTGGAAGTTGCCGCTACCGGAACAGCATCCGGTTGTGCCTGGTACAGAGATGGTACTCAGATCATGGGGCAGAACACATCAAAACTTTCGCTTTTCTGTGCTGATACACTTCTTACGGGAAAATATACCTGCATGGTACTGGGGCTCTCCGGATATGCCATCAGCGATACCGCTTATATCAACGTCTATCCTAATCCCGTGGTGGATCTCGGGATCGATTCTGTTATATTCGTAACACTGTTTTTAACGGATTCCCTGAATCTTGATGCCGGATCGGGTTTCGCTGCTTACCAATGGTCAACCGGTGATACTACTTCTGCCATTGACTATCTGGCGAGCGATTTAATGCAACTTTTTATGCCTAATGTCAACCGATACGTATCAGTGGAGGTAACTTCTGTAAATGGATGCAGGGGAAAAGATTCGGTTTGGGTAGAATTCAGCTTGTTCATGAATGAACCTGCTGATAATAACCTGAGGGTATATCTACATCCAAATCCTGCAAGAGAAATAGTCAGACTGATATGCTCTGAACCAATGGTTTATGCTGAGATCTATACCCTTACCGGCCAAAGAATTCTCCAGTCGTTTGCCGGAAAAGGGGAAAAGGAGCTCACCCTTTCCCTTACGGATTTTCCCGCAGGCCTGTATCTGATTACGATACAAACGGAAAAAGGGAGGGTCGTTAAGCGATTGATCAGAGAGTGATTGTTTTCCAGGTCTCTGGCATCGTTGATTTTGAGGATTTCTCCTTTTAAATGTTTTCCTTTACCACTGAGGCAAGGAGGGCACGGAGGAATACGGAGGTAAATTCCATGTACCTTCAAAAATCAATGCAAATAATTAAAAATCAGTTTCATCCGCGTCCTATCTTCTCAACTTTTTACTTTAAACTTTAGCCTTTTCCCGTAGCCGAACAGGGCAAAATCGTACTTCACTGGGTCGATGGGGTCAAAAGCTTTCAGTACTTCTGTGAGATCTTCGGCTGCTTTACGGTCGTTGCCCTTTCGGGCAATAAGTCCCAGCTCCCGGGCGGCATTTCCGGTATGAACATCCAGCGGACAGATCAGTTGATCGGGTCTTATGCCTTTCCACAATCCAAAATCCACTCCCCGGTCATCTTTTCGTACCATCCATCGCAGAAACAGGTTGATCCGTTTGGCTGCCGCTCCAGCTTCAGGGTTGGCCAGGTGCTTTTCCGACCGGATCTGATGGGGCACTTCGAGCAGTTTTCTTCTTGCATACGCTATGGTATCGTACACATTTTCGTCATCTGCGTGCAGACCTGCCGTAAAAAGTCCTTCTAATCCATGGTAATGCTGTAAAACGTGGTGGATGGCTGTGATCAGAAATTTGAGGTCAACGGGGTTAAGGGTACGATACACAAATCTATCGAACCTTTTAAGATCAGATGCTGTATGGTTTCTGCAGAAATCTGCCGGAGCATCGTCCATCAGCTCCATCAGATGCAGGGCGGCTTTCAGGATGGCATTTCTCCCGCCCCATGCCAATAATGCGGTCAGAAATCCGGCAATCTCAATATCCTCTTTTAGCCGATACCGATGCGGTACTGAAACCGGATCATCAGCAATAAAATCAGGATTGTTGTAAAGGTCATGAAGAGTATCAAGGAGATCTTTCAGCTCTTCGTGCGAAAAGGAGTTCACTAAACTGAAAAGGGCTTAACCGCTTCCATCCCAACCCTGATTCCTTCCATATTCATGGGGATGAGGGTATGGTGCCGTGCTGGCAATGATTTTGCCAGCCCTTTTTCGAGATTTTCGAGTTTTACGATGGGTTTCAGCTTGAGATATCCACCAAGAACTATCATATTGAAAGTTTTGGTGTTACCCAGTTTAGTCGATTCTTCAGCCCCTTCAATCTGATAAATGCTGATATCGGTTCGGGTAGGATGTTTGGTGATGCCGTTTGGATCATACAGCAACACTCCACCGGGTTTAACCGATTTTTCAAACTTGTCCATCGACTGCTGATTGAGAATGATGGCCGTATCAAATTTCGTGAGGATGGGGGAAGAGATCCTTTCATCGGATATGATTACGGTTACGTTGGCAGTACCACCCCGCATTTCGGGGCCATACGATGGCATCCAGCTCACTTCCTGGTTCTGCATAATTCCTGAGTAGGCGAGGATTTTACCCATGGAAAGGACACCCTGTCCGCCAAAACCTGCTATGATAATTTCTTCTGTCATTGCTCTTTAGGTTTTAATATAGGATTATTTTACCAGGTTGCCATCTACTTTGATGTCGCCCAGTGGATAGTAGGGGAACATGTGTTCTTCCATCCATTCATTGGCTTTTACCGGAGGAAGCTTCCAGCCTGAATTGCAGTTGGAAACCACTTCGATCCAGGCAAGTCCTTTTTTTTCTTTTTGCACCTGAAATGCCTGCTGAATTGCTTTTTTGGTCTTGCGAACACTTCTTGGGGTATGAACCGCCTGGCGGGTTACGAAGTGGGTGCCGGGGAGTTGTGCCACCAATTCAGTGATTTTCAGCGGATTACCCATGATCTTAAGGTCTCTGCCGTAGGGTGATGTGGAGGTCGGCATCCCTTCAAGTGTGGTGGGTGCCATCTGTCC
>CAZJZF010000198.1:0-5311 GCA_964550385.1 uncultured Lentimicrobiaceae bacterium
GCCGATATGGCAAGGGGCAGGATTTCTGTGACAACAGCAACAGAAGCCAATAATGTTGTAGCCAAAATCATCCAGTACGAAATGAATCCGCCGGAAGATTCAGCCTTCTATACCAAAGGGGTTCATGCTGCCTATTTTCAGCATATGGGGAATGGATATGCAGAACGAAGGTTTGCCCAGACTGCCGAAGAGCTCTTGCAGTATCAGGTGAACACCCAGGGTTACAATGTGCAGCGGATATTCTATACCGAATCTACAGTTACACCTACCAACTGGAACAACACCCTCTATTCAGCCGGCGAGCCGATTCCATCGCACCTGCTCAAACCGGGCTTCCCCTGGACCGGCAATGCTGCCCAGATCAATACAGCACTCAACACCGGAGCCTTTTACATCATGCACCGCGACCATGGCTATGAAACGGGCTGGGGCGACCCCGCCTACAGCAACACCAATGTTAGTGCCCTCACCAACGGAAACAAAACACCCATCGTTTTTACCATCAACTGTCTTACCGGCAAGTACTATTATGGTGAGTGTTTTTCCGAAAGATTTCTGCGGAAGTACCCCGGTGGAGCAGTAGGAGTATTCGGGCATGCTGAAGTGAGCCTAAGCGGCTACAACGACGCCCTGGCGTTTGGCCTTTTCGATGCCATTTTTGCATCTCCGGGTTGCATCCCCAACTTCACCGGGTCAGGCGGTATCAACCTTACCAATCCCGGAACCCATCCAAAGATTTTTACTATGGGTGATGTACTCAACCACGGCCTGATCAGGATGACGCAGACCTGGGGCACCCACCAGTACACCAATGAGTTGCTGCACTATTTTGGCGATCCTGCCATGCGGATTTTTACCCGTAAACCGGTGCAGATCGCAGCGACCCATCCCGGCACGCTCAACTGCAGCTCCGATACAATTCTTTCTATCACCAATGCCAATAGTCCCACAGGAATTGCTACCCTGATCGTAGATGGTGAAATGGTGGCAATGTCACAGCTCACCTCCGGAGCAGCCTTGCTTTCTTTTCCCCTGCTCTCAGGATCGTATGCCATCCTGACGATATCCGATACCAATACCATCCCGTATATCGATACCATCATTATCTCGGGAGGTTGTCCAAAATCTAAATTCATCCACCAAACATCCAACTATTGTATTGAAGAGTCGGTCACCTTCACCAGCCAGAGTAGCGGTACCATCAGCACCTATCAGTGGAATTTTGGTGCAGGAGCGTTGCCGGCTACTGCTTCCGGACAAGGTCCACATACCGTTAACTATGCCACCGGAGGACAAAAAGTCATCTCTCTGGTGGTTACAGGAGTTGCCAGCCATACCAGCACCACCACCTTTTTTATGGATTCCGTATGTCGCTTTACCATCCCGGCTACTGGCAGCGATGTGATAAACTTTTGCCATGGAGAACTTACCGACGACGGTGGCAGTCAGAATTATTCGAACTCCACCAACGGATCCGTTACCATTGCTCCGGCAGGAGCTTCATCGGTAAACCTCCTTTTCAGCAGTTTCAACTTCGAAAACAACAACGATTTTCTGCGGGTTTATAATGGCCCCAACACCAGTTCTCCGCTTATCGGGGCTTATACAGGATCCAGCCTCCCCGGCACCAATGGTATGGTCTCCTCCACCACCGGGAGCATCACCCTGCAGCAGGTTACCAATACCAGTAATACACAGGCAGGTTTCAAGCTTACCTTCCAGTGTGCCTATCCCAACAGCGCCCCCATCACCAACTTTATTGTAACCGATTCCAGCATATGTACCGGTGAATACACCTTCACCGACCTCTCTTTCAACGGGCCTGCCACCTGGTTCTGGGATTTTGGCGACGGAAACACCTCCGGTCTGCAACATCCTCAGCATCAGTACCAGCAAAATGGTGTTTTTACCGTAAAACTGGTAACCACCAATGCCTTTGGTTCCGATTCCCTTACCAAAACAGGGTTTGTAAATGTAAATATGCCGGTACCTCCCATCGCCAGTGATGTGGTAAGGTGCAAGCAGGGTTTTGTGAAGCTTACCGCAACAGCAGGTGGAAAAATCAATTGGTACGATGCACCCTCCGGCGGCTTACCCGTTTTTACCGGTTCCCTCTTCCAAACTCCGGTATTAACCCAAACTACCACTTACTACGCTGAAAATGAAGTTTTACCCACAGCCATTTATGGAGCAAAAACCAATAACAGTGGGGGAGGGGGGTATCTTTCAACGGAACACTATCTGATATTCAATGCGTTAAAGCCATTTATTCTGAAATCGGTGCTGGTGTACGCTCAGGCTGCAGGCAGCCGTACCATCGCTTTGCGCAGCAGCAATGGTACTACACTTCAATCTGCCACCGTAACTCTGCCAGCAGGCACCAGCAGAGTGAACCTGAACTTCAATGTACCTGTCGATATTAATCTGCGCCTGGTTGGAACCGGCAGCCCCGATCTTTACAGAAACAACGCCGGATTGAATTACCCTTACTCCATTCCCGGTCTGCTTTCGATCCACTCTTCCAGTGCAACATCAGCTCCTACAGGATATTACTACTATTTCTACGACTGGGAGGTGCAGGAGCCCTCCTGCATCAGTCCCAGAATCCCGGTGCAGGCTATTCTCTCCGATTCATTGCAACCGGTTGCGCAGTTCAGCCATACCGTTAACACCAACCAGGTTTTGTTTGCCAATGGGTCGCAGCTGGCCGACAATTACCTGTGGGATTTTGGCGATGGGCAAACCAGCACCCTCACCGATCCGTTTCATGTGTACCAGGTACCTGCCAGCTACACCGCACGTCTGCAGGCCATCAACCAATGTGGTACAGACAGCATTTCACAGCAGGTGGTGATTTTAACTGGTATTGAGGATCCTCACAGAGCAGTAACAGTAGCGGTTTATCCTAATCCTGCTGGAGAGCAGATCACCGTGTTGTTTAACCTGGAAACGCCACAACAGGTTTTTCTGAAAATATTTGATGCTTCGGGCAGGATGATCAGGCAAATGAACCACAAGGGATCAACAGGTGTTAATACCCTGCCGGTGGATCTCTCGGGACTTGCCCAGGGGAGCTATACTTTGCATCTGGCAGGGGAAAGTTATTATGCCACAACGAAAATTCTTGTAAAACTCTGATCTGAACCTTATGAGCGTATTGCTGAACAAAGATTCCAAAGTCCTGGTGCAGGGATTTACTGGGAAAGAGGGGAGTTTTCATGCTTCCCAGATGCTTGAATACGGAACGGCTGTGGTGGGTGGAATTACGCCCGGCAAGGGAGGAACCACCCATCTGGGACTTCCGGTTTTCAATACTGTGAAAGAGGGCGCTGTGGCAACGGGAGCCAATGTATCGGTGATTTTTGTACCACCGGCCTATGGTGCCGATGCCATCATGGAAGCTGCAGAAGCGGGCATTTCCCTCATCGTCTGCATCACCGAAGGGATACCGGTGAAAGATATGATCAGGGTGAAGGAATATCTCCGCTGCACCGGCAGCAGGCTAATTGGCCCCAACTGTCCGGGCATCATCACCCCTGGTGAAGCCAAGGTGGGTATTATGCCGGGATTCATCCACCAGAAAGGTTTGATTGGCATTGTTTCCCGCTCAGGAACCCTTACGTATGAAGCGGTGGATCAGCTTACCCGCGAGGGGCTGGGACAAACCACTGCCATTGGCATCGGTGGCGATCCCATTGTGGGCACCTCCACCCGCGATGCTGTGGAGCTTTTTATGCAGGATCCAGAAACCAAAGGGATTGTGCTGATAGGGGAGATTGGCGGCCACATGGAATCGGAAGCTGCAGAATGGCTTGCAAAACACAAAACCAAGCCAGTGGTGGCGTTCATCGCCGGTGCCACCGCACCCAAAGGGCGCACCATGGGGCATGCAGGTGCCATTGTGGGAGGGAAGGACGACACCGCAGAAGCCAAAAAAGAGGTGCTCCGCAATGCCGGCGTAGTGGTGGTGGATTCACCGGCAGATATCGGGAAGACGATGAAAACTTTGATCAGGGGATAGCAGATAAAATTAGAAATTAGAAATTAGAAATTAAAAATTGGAAATTAGAAATTGGGAGTATGGGGTTTGGGGTCAGAGATGCATGGATCGATACCTCCTTTGCGTCCTGGCGCCTTTGCGAGAAACAAAACCCTGATACACGAGATACCTTCTTTATTAACTTGTTTCAAAGCCGCATAGATCACCCAGAAATCGATTATCTTTACGATCTGGCTGTTCACAGAAGTAGATCCATCACAAAAGCCGTGTTGTTCTAAAATTTCGATAAGATACTTTGGGTTTGGGTTTATACCTTTTCCAGGTTTAAAGAATACTCCAAAGTATTGCTGTCATCGGGAATGACTTCACCTCTTTCCCGCAATTCATCAATATAAAGTTCAATGGCTTCTTTTGCCATAGCGATTGCTTCGTCCACATCTTCGCCATAAGTAATACAGCCAGGCAATGCAGGAACAGAAACCGTAAAACCACCTTCGGTTTCTTTATGCAAATGAATCTTGTATGTGTACATAATATTAAGTGATCAAAGTTTGAAAATTATCTTCCATACGCTCATTAAACAATACAAAACCTACCAATAAAACCGGGCTTGTTATGTATCCATAGTAAGTGTATCAATCAAATTGTATAGCAAATATAATAGAAATAGCTATTGGATGCAATGAAATGCTTCATAAAAGCATGGTTGTGGTCTGAATAATCAGAACAGGAACCTGCTAATAACACACCACCACAGCCGCCACTGCCACCCTGAACCTGCTGCGGGGCATAGTGGTTGCCAACGGGTCTGATAGGCGGGGATTTTCGATATTTGGTTTGGGAATAAATTGTGCAAAACAACGCGGATTGGATTAATGTTACGCTCCTACGGAGCTTTTGGGGATTCCTTGGGCTACGTTTCTACAAATGTTACGCTCCGCTGGAGCTTCCGTGATGAAGTTCAAGACATTGATTACAAATCAACTCCGTAGGAGTGCCAACCTTTGTAGCCCGAAATGCCCCGGACAGCAACATTAACTCCGTAGGCGGTGCACTGAGCCTGCCGAAGTGAGTGCCAACCTTTGTAGCCCGCAATGCCCCGGTCAGCAACGGTAGCTCCGGAGGAGCGCAACATTTTTAAGGCCAATCACGTCATCCAATGGAAGTTTTAGTGTTATAGCCATCCATTCACTACCTGATTAAAAAATAATGAGGTAATGTCATAGACTCTTCGAAATAAGAGAATACAATAATAATCACTGCCGCCGCCAAGGCCGCTCAGCCACCGCATAATTTCTAATTTCTAATTTC
>CAZJZF010000199.1:0-5285 GCA_964550385.1 uncultured Lentimicrobiaceae bacterium
ACCAAAATTCACTACTTATGAGAATTGCATTGCTTTTCCTGCTGTGCATCTTTTCCTTGCTCTCCCAGGCACAGGATGAGATTCGTATTCCTGATGCTTTCGGCAAACGCATTCTCAGACAGGATCCTTCGGGTGTAACAGTTAGCTATGAGGTGCCTGCCATTCAAAAAGGCGATGTGATAGCAGGATATGAACCGTTCAGATATGTCCATGTTTCCGGCATTGGACTGATGCGGGAGCCGGGGAAACCTGCATTGCCTGCAATGACCGAGCTCGTTGCCCTGCCAGATCAAGCCATCCCGCAAATCCGTTGGTCGTCGGCTTCGTTTGCGGATGAAACAGGATATGCCATACATCCCGCACTCCTGCCGGCATTTGACACCTATGGCGCGGAAACACCTCCCTTTGTGATGGATTCAGCTCTCTATGCAACAGATGCTTTTTTTCCGGAACAGGTAGCAGAGATAGTGGATACGATTATCATCCGGGGAATGCGTGTAGCGGTGGTGCAGATCAGGCCGGTTCAGTATAACCCGGTTCGGGGTATTGTTCGGATTCACAAAGATATAGTGCTCGATTTCAGTTTCGGAACCGGAGGTTCATTTGAAACATTTGCATTGCAAAATTCATCATCCTATTCAAGGTTTCTCTCAAATTTATTGCTCAACGGGAATTCCCTGCCAGACGGTATTTCTTCCTTGCCTCCCACCGATTATGCCAATTACCTGATTGTAACGGTTGATCAGTTTAAACCGGCAGCAGACTCCATCGCCCTGTGGCGCGAACAAATGGGTTTTCATACAGAAGTGATTTGTAAATCCGCCTGGACAGCGCAGGCAGTAAAGGATTCGGTAACTTACCGGTACAATAAAAATCTGCCCAGGCCCGATTACCTGTTAATCATTGGTGATTTTGGCCATGTTCCGGGTTTCACCTATACAAGTGGTACCACTTTCTATCCCACCGATTTAAATTTTGTGTGTATGGATGGATCTGCAGATTACTATCCTGATATGGCCAAGGGAAGGATTTCTGTGGCCAATCCAACCCAGGCGATGACGGTCGTGCAAAAGATCATCAATTACGAACGGGTTCCTGTTGCTGATAGTGCTTTTTACCAAAATGCACTCCATTGTGCTTATTTTCAGGATGATGACACCTCGGGGTACGCTACCCGACGATTCACCCATACATCGGAGGATGTGCGCGATTACGTGATGAGTCAGGGAGTTGACATCCAAAGGGTGTATTATACCGAATCGTATGTCAACCCTCTGTATTACAACAACGGGTATTATTCCAATGGGGAACCTCTTCCGTCTGATTTGCTGAGAAGTAACGGATTTCTTTGGAATGGCGGACAAACCCAGATTGCCCAGGCTATCAATGCGGGTCGGTTTTATGTGCTTCACCGCGATCACGGATATGTGGGAGGCAGTGGATGGGCATCCCCCTATTTTACCACTACTTCGCTCAACAATCTTAGCAACGGGGCGAAAACACCAGTAGTCTTCAGCATCAACTGCCATACCGGCGAATTTTCACTGAATGAATGTTTTGCTGAGAAGTTCCTCAGATTGTCAGCAGGTGGTGCTGCGGGTGTTTTTGCTGCTTCCTTTGCCAGCTACAGCGGGTACAATGATGCCCTCACTGCCGGGATGTTTGATGGTATCTGGAATAATCCCGGACTACTGCCTCTTTTTGGAAGTGGAGGCATTGCCAATCCAACGGTAAGTGCCCACCCACCCATCCTGGCGATGGGGGATGTGCTGAATCACGGGCTTTTGCGTATGGTGCAAACCTGGAACGGTTCTACCTCAGCCAATACCTACCAGCATCGACTGCTGCACTACTTTGGCGATCCGGCTATGCGTATGTTTACCGAATTCCCTTCCCAGATATCCGCAGTGATTCCTGATACTGTGATTATTGGATCTACCTTCATGCCAGTATCCGGTTGTAATGTGCCCGATGCATTGGTAACCCTGGTGTTCCAGAACAAACTGATGGCTTCGGCCACTCTTACAGGTGGTAGTACCCTTCTGAGTACAGCCCAACTTAACGATACTTTATTCAGGGCATTGGTGACCATCAGCAAGTACAATTACAAACCCTATATCAAGGAAGTTGTAGTGTCGGCTCTGTCAACTGCTCTGAACAACAACCCGTGCGAACCGGTTCACCTCAGCGTAAAAAAATATTGTGATCCGGTGCAGGGAGGATTTGCCGGGGCCGATACATTAGCCATTCCTTATCCCGCTTGTGCCCAGCATCATGGACCGGACGTCTGGTTCTCCTTTGTTGCCCCTGCTTCGGGTAAAGCAGAAGCCGAACTGGGCGGCACACCTCTGGGTATCGGTATGGCAGCATATCAGTCTGGTTGCCAGGCACTCAGTTACCTGGCCTGTAACACTGCCATGGGCCCTGATGGTCGGGTATTGGTTAAACTCGATTCCCTCATTCCCGGCGACACTGTTCGTCTCCGTGTTTGGAGGAATACCCTTTCTGCTTCCAATACCTTCGATATTTGTGTACGTGAACCCGATTCACTGCCCTATGGTGCAATTCCTTACTTCACCGGATTCGAAAACGGAATTGATTCCTGCTGGCAGCTCCTAAGCAGCAACTCCGTAGGCAGAATCCGGATCGACAGTGTTTGCGATGCCCGCTATGGAAATGCTTCCCTGCTGATGGATCAGAACCTGAACGGATCCTATGCCATCAACGAAGCCCGCCTGAGGATTAATCTGCGCGATAAATCCAACGTGATGTTAACCTTCTGGTGGCGTGAATATGGTGATGAGTCGAATATTGAAGATGGACTGTTCTTTTCAGATGATGGCGGAGAATCCTTTGTGAAAGTCGCTGAGTTTAGAGGTTCTTTTGAAGCCTGGACCCAGTATATACTCAACGTGGATTATCTGGCGGGTTTGTATGGTCTTAATCTGAACGAATCTTTTATCATCCGATTTCAGCAATACGATAACTGGGGAATGATTTGTTCCAATGCAACAGGAGGCGATGGTTTTGCCTTCGACGACATCCGTGTTTTCGAGGATACCCTTTCTCCTTTATTTGCATCGGTACCCTATACCACCGGGTTTGAAGATGGCTGCGATCCGTTCTGGAGCCTCAATTCATCATATCCTCTGGGGCGTATCGTTACAACAGGTGCCTACAGCCAGCCTTCCGTTGGCGATTATTTCCTCTTGATGGATGTTTCCACCGGAGGTAATTACAACCTCAATACAGCCGATTTTTCATTGGATCTCAATGGAGCCGACAGCCTTATGCTTTCTTTCAGGTACAGAAGCTTTGGCAATGAAAATCATACGGAAAACGGAGTTTGGCTGTCAGATGATCTGGGAAGTTCTTTTGTTAAAGTGGCCTCCCTGATTGATACCAACACCTATTGGCAGCATAAAAATATCAATCTTGGTGCGGTGGCCCAGGCTGCAGGTCTCAATCTCCAGCAATCCCTGGTTGTAAGGTTTGCGCAATACGACAATCAACCGGCTGCTTCCGACGGCTATGGCATCGATGAAATTCAGGTGTATAATCCCGTTCAACCCCTGATAGATGTTTCGCCGATTGCAATGGCTTTTTCTGCTGACACAGGGCAGATTGCCAGTCGTACAGTCTATTTGATCAATCCCGGAACCCTGTCGCTGCAGGTGAATGCTATTCAGTTTCCCTATGCTTTCTCTACCCAGACAGCCTTGCCGGTAACTGTACCTCCCGGAGATTCAGTATCGGTGCAGGTTGATTTTGAGCCAGATAGTGTGGGAAGTTTCTCCGGACAAATGAAAATGATCCACAACGGCGGC
Organism: uncultured Lentimicrobiaceae bacterium; assembly: GCA_964550385.1. Lineage (GTDB taxonomy): Bacteria > Bacteroidota > Bacteroidia > Bacteroidales > SKPS01 > SKPS01. The sequence goes on from CAZJZF010000199.1 coordinate 3,828, forward strand.
AGTGGAACAGATTCCTGCCGGCTTGAAGGGCTGGGCATGTACCGGGCACTTGTGCCGGATTTGTCGAGCCTTGTATTTGATACAATGTTGATCAACACAAAAGACACCATTGAGTTTCAGCTTACCAACCCGGGCAATGGAACCGTTGAAATGAGTGCCGTGGTGGTTCCTGCAGGCTTTTTGGTGCTTACCCCGCAGTCTCAGAATTTCTCCCCCGGACAGTCGAGGCCGGTGCGTATATGTTTTTTCCCCGGTACCCCGGGAACCTACCATGGTGTTGTTTCCATAACCACCAATGCGAACTCCCTGCAGATTCCACTGTCGGGGTATGCTTATGATCCTACCAATATTGAGGAGTACACTCCGGAAGAATCCTTTGTAATCTACCCGAACCCTGCGGGTGATTATGTGGAAATCATCCCGGGAACAGAGGCGGAATATGAACTTAAACTGGTGGATATCGCCGGCCGTGAACTCGTTGGCAGGCGCGCCATCGGAACGGTCAGACTGGAACTCTCACGCTATCCGGCAGGTACCTATCTTATCGGAATACGCAATTCCGGCAATGTGGAATACCGTTATTCCAGGTTGATAAAGAAGTAGTTGTATCCCACTTTTTATCCGGGCTACCTTACGGCTTTTTTATGATCATTTTTCGGTTAAAAACCCCTGTAGTTCCCTGCAGGGGTGAAATGAGTTCAACCTTTACCAGATAAACCCCGTTGGGCATATCAAAGGTATTCAACCTGAAATGGTCATCGCCATAATTTGTCTGTTGCATCACCATTTGCCCGGTAAAAGTGTAAACCGTCGTGATGGTATGCATGGAGCGATCCCCGCCCTGGATTACGAGATTTACCAAACCTGCTGAAGGATTGGGATAGAGGAGCAAATTTCCGGTAAACTGTTTGGATGGTTTGCTGATTCCTACGCCAAGAGGTTTTGTGCCTTTGTAAAATTGCAATCCGCCGGCCCAGTTCCCTACAATCATTTCTGGATACCCATCTCCGTTTAAATCGCTGAGTGTTACTACAGATTTCAGCTTTGCATCAATGGTTGTGGCAATATGGTCCTCATTTTCATAATGTTGCAGCGAATAGAACTGATCATAATCGGTGGCGTGATACATATTGGAGTCCTGTCCGAAGGTGCCGTTCAGGTTTCCATCGATGTTCCGGTAGAAGAAAACAAAGCCGGTGCCTGATCCTACAAAAAGGTATGTGGTACCAGTGGAATCGCGGTAGAAACAGGGAGCACTATATCCATCGGTATAATGGAAGTACGTGTCATTAACCCTCACGCCACCCAGAGAATCGGTAATCAGGGTGAACTGCGGAGCGGTCGCGGTACCGGTATTTCGGTAATAGGCCAGCGAATTAATCCAGAACAATTTAATGCTGTCTGAATTCCAGATCATGTCTTTGTACCCAATGATCAGGTAAAGTAATACATCTTTGT
>CAZJZF010000200.1:0-5250 GCA_964550385.1 uncultured Lentimicrobiaceae bacterium
GAACCTTACTTCTTCCACAAATCTTTTCAATGCTTCGAAATCTTTGGGGGTTTCTCCGGGAAAACCGGTGATGAGGGTGGTTCGAAGGGCCAGTCCGGGAATGGCAGCACGGAGTTTATCGATCAGCCTTCGGTCGCCCGCTGCGGTATGTCCGCGCCGCATCCTGCGCAGGATCCTGTCGGAGGCGTGCTGGAAAGGGATATCGAGGTAGGGGAGTACTTTGCTGGATGCTGCCATGAGACCAATGAGCCCCTCGGGGAACCCGGCGGGGTAGGCATAATGCAGCCTGATCCATTCAATTCCATTCAGTTCCTCCAGAGCTTTTATCAGGTTTACGAGCGGATTTCGCAGCGACAGGTCCCTGCCGTAGGCAGTTAGGTCCTGGGCTATGAGAATCAGCTCCTTAACGCCGTTATTGCTCAGGAATTCTGCCTCTTTCACCAGGTGGGTGATGGGTTGGGAAACCAGATTTCCGCGGATGGAGGGGATGATGCAGAAGGCGCAACGGCGGTTGCATCCTTCGCTGATTTTGAGGTAGGCGTAGTGGGAAGGGGTGGTCTGAAACCTTTGCCACAGTTGCTGATGGTGATAGGGTACGTCAAGCTGTTCGAGGATAGCGGGCAGTTCATCCACTCCGAAAATGCCATCCAGTTCAGGAAGTTCTGCCTTCAGGGCTTCGCGGTACCGTTGGGTAAGGCATCCGAAAACGATTACCCTGCCATATTTGCCTGCTTTTTTCTCCTCAAGTGCCCTGAGGATGGTATCAACCGACTCCTCTTTTGCGTCGGCAATGAATCCGCAGGTATTGATCAGGATAACAGAGGCAGGCTCGTTGGATTCAAAGCGAACATTCCAGCGTCCAAACGACAGTTGTTGCATCAGACGTTCGCTGTCGACCAGATTTTTGGAGCAGCCCAGGGAGATGATATTAACAGAGGGGGCAGGCATAGGGATTACCCGGCAAAGATCGATTCCACGAACCTGCGGCGGTTGAACACCTGGAGGTCGGTAATTTTTTCCCCAATGCCGATATATTTCACGGGAATTTTGAACTGATCGGAGATGCCGATGACAACACCCCCTTTGGCTGTGCCATCTAGTTTGGTGAGTGCCAGGGCATTTACGTCGGTGGCAGCGGTGAACTGCCGGGCCTGTTCAATGGCATTCTGACCGGTGCTGGCATCGAGGATGAGCAGGATCTCGTGGGGTGCATCCGGAATCACCTTCTGCATTACCTTGCGGATTTTCGACAACTCATTCATCAGGTTCAGCTTGTTGTGCAGTCTGCCTGCGGTATCAATGATGACCAGGTCGCTGCGCTGGCTCAGGGCTGATTGCAGGGTGTCGAAAGCGACCGAGGCGGGATCGGAACCCATTTTTTGCCGGACGAGGGGAACGCCTGCTCTCTCGGACCAGATGGTGAGCTGATCCACGGCTGCTGCTCTGAAGGTATCGGCAGCCCCCAGCAGAACGGAGTATCCCCGCTCCTTGTACTGCCATGCCAGTTTGCCGATGGTGGTGGTTTTACCTACTCCATTTACACCCACCACCATGATTACATAGGGTTTTTTGTCGGCCGGAAGCACAAAATCATCAGAATCTTCCAGCCTGTTATCGAGCAGTAAACCAATAATTTCCTCACGGAGGATGGAATTCAGTTCAGAGGTTCCGAGGTATTTGTCGCGGGAAATCCGCTCCTGTATTCTTTTAATGATCCGGAGGGTAGTATCAACGCCCACATCGGAGGTAATCAGGATCTCTTCCAGCTCATCGAGGACTTCATCATCCACTTTGGATTTACCGATAAGGGCACGGGAAATCCTGCCAAAAACAGATTCCTTGGTTTTGGAAAGCCCCTTTTCCAGATTTTTCTGATCATCTCTTGAAAACAACCTGAATAGTCCCATCGGTGTTGGTTCCTGTTAGTGGATTTGTCAATCGGATTAGGCTAAAAAAAAGATAACTTCCCCCGTAACGGAAGAAGTTACCATTATATGCATTGCATTGTGCTATTGTTTTTTCAGGAATTCATCCACTGCATCCACAGGGATAATATTTTCCTTGAATGAGTATGCAGAACTTCCAGGGGCTTTTACCATCCTGATCACCTTGGCCATACTCTTGCCTTTGGTCTGAAGGGTTGCAACTACTTTCTTTGCCATAGTGTAAACTATTTAATCTCCCGGTGAACGGTAACTTTCTTCAGGATTGGGTTATACTTCTTCAGCTCGAGTCTTTCGGGCGTGTTTTTCTTGTTTTTCATGGAAACATACCTGGATGTTCCGGGCATTCCGCTTTGCTTGTGCTCGGTACATTCTAGGATGATCTGGTGCCTTACGTCTTTCTGTTTCTTGGCCATAATATACCTCTGTCTCTGTTTAGGGGTGCAAAAATAGACATTTTTTCAATTTGAAACGTAATTCTAAAAAAAAAATCCTACCCCGGGCTTCACCCGGGGGTGGGTTCTTTTGCGCCTCCGGCGCTTTGCGACTAAACGACTAAACGACTAAACATTTTTTCATAGATTTGCTGAATCAACTCCATATTATGGACTGGCTATCAGCGAGACAGGGATTCAATGCGTACCTTCGGCTTGAACGGGGGTTATCGAAGAACACGGTACAGGCCTATATGCACGACCTTGACCTGTTGCTGGCCTACCTGAACGATAGTAGCGGGGGCATGGTACCCAACATGGTGAATGCCGAGGATCTGAGGCGATTTGTGCAGCATTGCCGCGAGCGGGGTTTGTCTGCCAGGTCGCAGGCGAGGATTACCTCGGGATTCAAGAGTTTTTTTTCCTATCTTCAATCGGAGAGGCTGATAGAGGAGAATCCCTCCAGACTGATAGACTCGCCCAGAATCGGGATGAAGTTGCCCGAAGTTTTAACGGTAGAGGAGATTGAGCAGATGCTGGCGGTTATCGATTTAAGCAAGCCGGAAGGTCATCGCGACAGAGCCATGGTAGAGACGTTGTATGGCTGCGGGCTACGCGTGAGTGAACTGGTTGGTCTTCAGATATCCAACCTGAAGTTCCGGGAGGGATTTATCAGGGTTGTGGGCAAAGGGGATAAGGAGCGGCTGGTTCCCATTGGCAGTGCTGCCATACGGTATATCAATATTTATCTGGACGAATTTCGCAAATTGGCCAGGCCGGCAAAGGGGCATCAGCATATACTTTACCTTAACAAATTTGGCAGGACATTAAGCCGCATCAGCGTATTTCTGCTGATAAAGAAACTGGCAAAACTGGCAGGAATACAGAAAGAGGTGAGCCCTCATACGTTACGGCATTCATTTGCCACCCATCTGGTGGAGGGAGGTGCGGATCTGAGGGCTGTACAGGAGATGCTGGGGCACGAGTCCATTACCACAACGGAGGTTTATACCCATCTGGATAAGGAGTACCTTTACGAAACCATCAACCGGTATCACCCACGAAACCGGAAAGCCAGATTGTAGGAGTTGTCAGATGATTTCTCCCTGGTTGTTTACCACAATACCCCAGTTCACGGTGACCAGTTTTTCCTGGTCGAAATAAAAATCGATTTGGGCATTTTCAAAGGAGAGACGTTTTTCTCCCCAGGTTTCCAGTTCCGTTTCATATTCTCCGAAGCCATTGTCCTGCATCAGGGCAATAATCTCTTTTTCCCCGAGGCTGAAAACCTTTTCTCCGAACAGTACGGCGTTGTGGTTTTCGGTTTCACAGTTCGATAATACTGAATTATCGGGTCCTTCGATGAAGAGGGTAATGCCCAGGCCCCAGTAGTTCCAGATCAGGGTTTCCACTTCATCTTCACCGTCGTTAAGTGCTTCAGAATCTTCGGGTTGTCCGAGCAAATCCACGATTTCTCCCATTCCCATTCCGAAATTGAGGTCACCGAAGCCTGCCAGCGGGCGTATGGTCAGATTGAGTTCTTCCATTTTGAGTTTCTTTGTTTACAATCAAGTGCTAAAAATACAACAAAACGGTAACCTGCAAAATTTTTTAGTATTATTTTCAAAATTACCTGAAAGGGGAATCGGGTTCTTTGGCCATTTGGCGGTACACCACATGGTCAAGCAGGGTAGGGAAAATTCTTTGCAAGGCAATGATCATTTTTCCTTCGAGTGTAAGGATCAGCAATCTGCGTCGTTTCACCAAAGCATTCATGGTTCTCCTGGCCACTTTTTCGGGGGAGTTAAGTCCTGTCTCTTTCAAAGGGGAAACGCCTTGTGGCAAGCCTTGAGCATTGAGTGCTTTTTCGCGGATCTCGCTGGTGGTAAAACCGGGGCATACCAAAAGCACATGGAGCCCTTTCTTCATGTTTTCGATGCGCAGCGATTCGAGGAAGCCGTGCATGGCAAACTTGGAAGCTGAATAACCGGTGCGGCCGGGCAGACCCTTAAACCCACCTGTAGAGGAGATACCAACGATACTCCCTTTGGTTTTCAGAAGCCATGGCAGGGCAAATTTGGTGCAGAACACTGTACCCCAGAAATTGGTCTGCATAACCTGTTCCAGCACCAAAAGATCGGTCCGTTCCAGAAGTGCCCGCATGGAGATACCGGCATTGCAAACCAGCACATCAATTTGTCCGAATTGTGCTATAGTTTTGTCAATTAGCAGTTTACACTGGTTTTCGTCCGATACATCGGTTTGTACAGCGAGTACTTCTGCACCCAGTTGACGGAGAGATGCTTCCACTTCTGCCAGCCGGTCGGTTCGGCGGGCAGCGATGACCACCCGGCATCCCCTGGTTGCGCATTCAAGTGCAATGGCCCTGCCAATTCCCGAGGATGCGCCGGTAACGACAACCACTTTGCCCCTGATGGGGTTGGCGTGGAAGGCAAGCCGTCTGGTGATTACACTGAAAAACTGATAATTGCGAAGTTTTCCCATAGACTGGTAGATTGTGTCATCAGCAAAACTACACTTTCTTTTCGCTTTTCAGGAAGAATCGGGCGGCAAAATGATGGGGTTGTATGCATGCAAGAAATAGAGTATTTGGCAATGAAAAGGAATATAAAGCATTATAAAACATACACATACATATTTTCATTCCTCCATGGACCTAAAAATTGCGGATTGGTTGGGATTTTGAAAAAAATCCGTAATTTTGCACCTCCTTTTTCGGGGCTACCTGATCTCGTAGCTCAGCTGGTAGAGCAACGGCCTTTTAAGCCGTGGGTCCTGGGTTCGAATCCCAGCGGGATCACAAAACAGCAAGAGTGTGAGTATTGAGCAACAGCGAAATCTCACGCTCTTGC
>CAZJZF010000201.1:0-5217 GCA_964550385.1 uncultured Lentimicrobiaceae bacterium
AAAGAGGGCGTCTCAAAAGAGGCGCTCTCTTTTTTTTCTCCACGGCCGTGAGGCCGCGTAGCTGCTACGCGACTGCGCCTGGAGCTTCATTCCTTGCGCCTTCGGCTCAGGAATGATCACGCCTGCGGCGTGACCGCTCCAGCCAAGGTCGCTCCGCAGCTACTGATTTGGGTTCTTTTACGCTTTTAATTGACCATTTTCGAAAGGTTGTGGGCTATGGCCAGCAATCCAGTCTCTACCTCCACTTTCCTTAATCCTTTCAACATAAACCTGCGAAAGCCTTTATTGTGCTTAATGCATCCAAAGACTGCCTCCACCTCGGCGGGGCGTTTCTTCCTGTGCATGATCCCCAACTCACTCAGCAGTTTCTCCCTGGCCATCTCTTTGTACTTCCTGAGTCTGTGGTTGACTTCTATGATCCGGTTGCCCTCCTGTTTATGACAACCTCCCCGCATGGGACATCCCCGGCAGTTCTGTGCCTGGTACAGGTGGTTGGTTTGCAGGTAGCCATTGTCCGTCTTTCTTTGTCTTTTCCCGCAAAGTGTCATCGGCTGGCCCATGGGACAATAGTAACAGTCAAGCTGCTCATTGTAATGCAGATAGGTCTGACTGAAGGGATGCCTCCGATACCCAACCTTCTGTTCCAAATGAAAATAGTTGTACTTCACAAAGGCCTCAACCCGGTTCTGTTCAAGATAATGGTAGTTCTCCTCCGACCCATAACCCGCATCGGCTGTGAGAACTTCGGGCATCTGATCAAATAACTCCCTGTAGCTGTCCATGTGTGCCGGAAGTGTTGCCGTATCGGTGGAACTCTGGTGCAGTGTGTAATTCAGGATGAACTGATGCTGGGTGGAAAGCTGCAGGTTGTAACCTGGCTTGAGTTGCCCGTTCTTCATGTGGTCTTCCTTCATCCGCATAAAACTGGCATCCGGATCGGACTTCGACATATTGTTGCGCGAACCCAGTTGTTGCTCCTGCTGTTCATACCGCTCAAGGTTCTTAGGCCAGTTCTTGCGGGCATATTGGAGCTTTTGCTTTACCTTCTTATCTAATGGCTTGTCCTTCAGTGCCTGATCGATCTCCTCTATGGTTTGCTGAACCTTTTCAGGGGATATCTGCGCAAATTCCAGCGGTTCGGTATCCGACAGCTCTTCTGCTGCTACTTGCCGTGCATACTGCCATAGCTCGTCAATCTGTCTTCGGATCCGCTCCTTGCTCGTTCGTATGGCTTTGCCCCATACAAAGGTGTACCGGTTGGCATTCGCCTCCATCCTGGTCCCGTCCAGGTAGGCCTCCTTCAGATCAATGAGCCCGTGGTCCACCAAAAGTAACACCACTTGGGAAAACACCTGCTTCAGAACATCCTGCAAGCGGTTGCTGCGAAAACGATTGATGGTATTGTGATCTGGGGTGCTCATGCCGCTTAACCACATGAAATGGATGTTCTCCTTCAGGGCTGCTTCCATTCTGCGGGATGAATAAGTGTTGGTTAAATAGGCATATACCACAACTTTTAACAGCATCCGTGGGTGATAACTCGTAGTACCCCCTCCTTTGTATTTCCGCAATAACGGACGGATGTCGATCTGGTCGACGATCTGGTTGACGACCCGGACAGGATGCCCCTGTTCGATCAACTCATCCAGCGATGGAGGCAACACCATGGTTTGCCCCTGATGGTATGTTTTAAAGACTGCCTTTGTCATGTCTTCCCGTAATAAATAATTGCTAATATAATGAATATTAACGCTTTATGACGCAAAAACACGCCTAAGTTATCACCAAATTATCAACATGAACCTGATAACCAGTAAATTGACAAAAAAAAAAAGAGGGCGTCTCAGACTTTTGAGACACCCTCTTTTCCATTGCACGCAGGAAACTTCTTACCTTTGATCCCAGAATGCTGTGCCATAAGATTCTTGAATGCCTGCCACTTGTGCCAGGCTGAGGCAGAAATCATAGATCAAGTTAAAAAGCCGGAAAAGTATGAAAGTGTTATTGATAGGGGCAACAGGGGCAACAGGGAAGGATCTTCTGGAATTACTTCTGAAGGATGAAAAAATTCAACAGGTAGATATTTTTGTGCGAAAGGAGTTGGAGTTACAGCATAAAAAGCTGAATATCCATGTGATTGATTTTGATAAACCTGATCAGTGGAAAGAATTTGTACACGGGGATGTGTTGTTCTCGTGCTTGGGTACCACCCGAAAAATAGCAGGCAGTAAAGTGGCACAATGGAAGGTGGATCATGAATACCAGTATCAGTTTGCGAAAATTGCCAGCGAAAACAAAGTAAATGGTTATGTTTTGGTATCGGCCATCAATGCCGCAGCAAAATCACTTTTCTTTTACAGTAAGATGAAAGGGCAACTGGAAGTAGATGTCAAAGGGCTTAGCTTTCAGAAGCTCATCATTTTCCGTCCTCCGCTTTTGTTGCGCGGAAATGCTGAACGACCCACCGAAGTACAAGGGGCAAAAATCATCGGATTCTTCAACAGAATGGGTTTGCTGCGCTCTCAAAAACCCATCTCCACAAAACGGCTGGCAGAGGCAATGTTTGCATCTGTGAAGGTTCTGAAAGATGGAACATATACCATCTCTGGACAAAAAATTCCGGACTTTGATTAGCCAGTTCGTGAATCGGTATGCCATACCAAGCCCCGCAAAGTAACATTTGCTACTTCGTAGTTTACCACCTTCCTCAGCCTGTTGTAACGGTTGCCTTAAGCCTTATCAGATTTGAAGCCCGACATATCAACCACCGACAGCAGGCACTGGTTGCTCTCTTCAGTGGCAATGCCCTCGATATACATAGGATGAAGGATGTGACTTTCATCTTCCAGTTCTACTTTACATGATTCTTTGGCGTTGCCTGAGAATACCCTGGACAGGAAATCGCTAAATTCCTTTTTCGTTTTATCGGAAACAAAGAGTTTAAAATTGCTGTTGAGCAGGCTGAATCTTCGTTCTCCCATAAGCCCGGCAGCAGTGAAATTTAATTCAAGGATGGTACCATTCTGATCCAGTGTTAGGTAACCCATGGGAGCCAGATCGTACAACATGGTGTACCTTTTCAGTGCATCCTCTGCTCTTTCATTGGCCTTGATCAACTCCTCATTTTGCATCTCAAGTTCAATCTGATGAACCTGAAGTTCATGGAGCAGCTTCTTTAAATCTGTTTCCATGACAAGCTGTTTGTCAGCCTTTTTTTGAGTTTCTCTGAGTTTCTGCTCGGCTTTAAGGCGCATTGCTTTTGCATCTAAAAAATCCTGTTCCTCGCTCATCATGTTTGTGTTATTTTGGTTTATTCGTACTCATGAGACTACGGGAGCCTGATTCCGCAATAAGCAGCACACCCGTGGCCTTTTTCATGTTGTTTAACAGCACTTTTATCACCCATTCAACAGGGGTCTCCTGACCTTCTTTCGCAACCATTTGCATGGTCAGTTTGCCACCCGATCCATCGGTCAACATCTTCTTCATTGCCGATATAGTCTTTTTGCGTCCAGGCTCATCCATCAGCAACTCATGGAATGGAGTATCCATAATCTCTGAGCGTTTTCTGCCAAAAAAGTCCTCGGCTGCAGGGTTAAACTCCTTGATTTTCCAATCGGCTGAAAGGAGGACCATGATTTGGGATGTTGCATTCAGAAGCATATTCTGCAATTGAAATGATGCATTGAATCGCTCCTCTGCGAGCTTCAGATCGGATATGTTGATGAAAGTGATGACCAATCCATCAATGCGGTCATCATAGGTACGATAGGGCATAAGGCGTACGGAAAACCATCTGCCGTCTTTTCCCGGAATCTGTTTTTGGATAAATATCAGGGTTCTGAGCACTTCAAGTGCATCTTCTGCCATTTCAGGATAGATGAGGTCAGAGACCTGGTCGGTAAAGGGTCTTCCAATGTCGCTCTTGATAAATTTGAAGATCTTGGTGGCCTCGTTGGTGTAGCGTCTGATGTTCAGTTCTTTGTCCAGGAACAGTGTGGCGATATCCGTGCTGTTGAGCAGGTTTTTCATGTCGTTGCTCACACGCGAGAAGTCATCTACTTTCGATTGAAGTTCGGCATTCAGGGTCTGCATCTCTTCATTCAGACTCTGCAACTCCTCTTTGGAGCTCGTAAGCTCTTCATTGGTAGACTGCAGCTCCTCATTGGCCGATTGCAGCTCCTCGTTGGCCGATTTAAGCTCCTCCTGCGATGCCTGCATCTCTTCAATGGTATTCTGCATCTCTTCACGTACATTCAGCAGGGCGTTTTCCAGCTCAGATTCTCTTGCACTGCCAGTTACATTTCTGTCGGGTTTTGCCTTTGGTTTGGGTTCGGGATGGTTCGGTTGGTCGGCAAAAATGATCATCACTGTCCCTCGCAAGGCTTCCGGCTTCTCAATATACTGAATAGACATTTTGAGGGTTTGGGTGCCACCATTGACCCCAACCCTGAGATTGCGCAATTCAACAGTTTCTCGCTTTCTGATGGCTTGATGGAAGGCAACATGGAATTCGTTGCGCAATCCTTCGCGCAGCATCACAAAAATATTCATATTGGCTTTACCGGCTGCTGGTTCGAGGTATTTGCCGGTTCGGCCACTGATATACAGAATATCACCCTGATCGTTTACCAAAACTCCGGCGGGGGCAAATTGCTGCAGCAAAACCTGATCGGCAAGCACCTGGATGTTCGATTGTGAGGTCTCGGGAACAGGTGTATCCGTTTTTTCGGGTTTGGCGACTGAAAAAGAGGAGGGGAAATTCAGAACCCTGGCTGGAATTGCATCTGCAGATTTTTTGTAAATCTTGAGTTTACCGTCGAGCGTGTTGAACAGATGGCTCATGGCGCCACTCGTTTCAGAGCTGCCAAGAATCATAATGCCCTGGCGGTTCAGGCTGAAGAAAAAGAGTTCAAGGATTTTTTTCTGGAGCTCATGTTCCAAATAAATGAGCAGGTTACGGCATGAAACAAACTCCAGTTTGGTAAAAGGGGGATGCATTACCAGGTTGTGCTGTGCAAACACCACCATTTCTCTGATGTTGCTTGCAATACGGTATCCCTCATCGGTCTTGATAAAATACTTGTTAAGTCGTTCAGGGGATACATCACCTGAGATATTGTCAGGGAATAATCCTCTTCTTGCAATTTCAATGGCTTCGTTGTCGAGATCTGTTGCAAATATCTGCAAGGCAAGTCTTTTCATCGGTTTGATCTG
>CAZJZF010000202.1:0-933 GCA_964550385.1 uncultured Lentimicrobiaceae bacterium
GGTGAAGTGTGCAAAAGCCATGGAAAATGCTGATCTGCAGGTAAATGTAAAACTGCTGGATGCAGAGCTCTACAAGCTGCGCAACCAGGTGAACCAGTACTATTTCAACATCCTGCTGCTCGACCGGCAGAAAGAGCTGCTGAAAACCTACCTTAAGCTGATGGATGAGCAAATCCGTACGGCAGGATCGGCCAGCGCCGAAGGCGCTGCACTGAAAACAGATGTGGACCGCCTGCGGGGTGAGCAGCTCAGGCTACAGCAGCAACTCCGTGAGAACCGGATCAACCGGGAGGCTAACCTGAGGATGCTGTCGGAAATCACCGGCATCCCCTTCGATACTGCTCAATCGCCGGCTCTGCCCGTTTTTGAAATCACAGTCCAGCCAGAACTTAACAGACCTGAACTGCAGGTATTTGATCTCAAAAAAGAGCAACTGAATACCTCGCTGGAGATGATCCAGAGCCGCAGGATGCCGAAAGCCTATGTTTTTGCCACGGCAGGGATGGGAAATCCGCCGGGCAACGATTTTTTCAGCAATGAATTTGCTCCGTATGCCGTAGCAGGGGTGGGGATCAAATGGAATATCTTCGACTGGAACAAAGCGGAGCATGAAAAACGGATTATTATGTTGCAGAAGGAGATGCTGGAGGGGCGCAAGGCAGATCTCGCAGGAACCCTGATGCGCCAGCTGGAAGCCAAAAGAGCTGAGATAGAAGGGCTTGAGGCGCTTCTGAAAACCGATGATGAACTGGTAAGCCTCAGGATAGGGATCACGGCCACATCCTTATCCCAATACCAGAACGGCACCATCACGCTGGCCGAATACCTGAAAGATCTGCATGCTGAGCAGGAAGCGTGGCTTACGATCGAGTTGCACCGTATCACTCTGGCACGTGCCAAAACTGAATACCTGACCATTGCAGGGCAGGAGCT
>CAZJZF010000202.1:943-5181 GCA_964550385.1 uncultured Lentimicrobiaceae bacterium
ATACCTGAAAAAATGAAGCACATATTCTGGATTACCATTGCGCTGTGCCTGGCCTGGGGCTGCAGCAACCAAACAGATCAGGCAGATGCGTACGGCACTTTTGAGGCACAGGAGGTAACCCTGTCGGCCCAAACCGCAGGGCAAATTCTGGCCTTTGAGGTAGAAGAGGGAGCCCCTGTGGAAGACGGGGCTGTTATTGCTCTGATAGACACTACCTTATACAAACTGCAGCTGGAGGAAATACAGGCAGGCATGACCGGGGTGAAATCGAAAATTGTCACCATCGGGGCGCAGAACGAGATCCTGAAGGAGCAGATTGCCAACCTGAAAGTGAACATCACCCGGGTAGAGAAGATGCTGAAGGAGGATGCCGCCACGCAGAAACAGCACGATGATCTTACGGGGCAGGTAGCGGTGCTGGAGAAACAGATGGCAGCCAATCTCACGCAGATGAATTCGGTAAATGCAGAACTGTCGGTTATGCAGGCGAAAAGGAATCTGCTGCTGGAGCAATCGGACCGCAGCAGGGTGCGAAGTCCGCTCAGCGGGGTGGTCATCGAAAAATATGCAGAGGCAGGAGAAATTACCGCGGCGGGGAAACCGCTGGCAAAGATCGCAGACCTTTCGGTGATGAAACTGAAGGTGTATGTGAGCGGGGCTCAGGTCGGGAACCTGAAAACCGGCAGCACCTGCACCGTGCGGATCGACGACGGGGAAAAAGGGTACCGCACCTTTAAGGGGCGCATCAGCCGGGTGGCCGAAAAAGCTGAGTTTACCCCAAAGATCATCCAGACCAAGGAGGAGCGGGTAACCCTGGTATATGCGGTTACCATCGAAGTACCCAATGATGGCACCCTCAAAGCCGGCATGCCCGGAGAAGCGATTTTCTGAAGCCATGCAACCCATCATCATATCGCAGGGAATCGGAAAGAAATTCGGGGCCACACAGGCACTGAAAGATATCTCCTTTGAAGTGAATCCCGGAGAGATTTTCGGGTTCATTGGTCCCGATGGCGCCGGTAAAACCACGCTGTTCAGAATCATCACTACCCTGCTCCTCCCCGATGGCGGCGAGATGCAGGTGATGGGTTTCGACTGCCGGAAAGGGTACCGGGAGATCCGGAAAAACATTGGCTACATGCCGGGGAGGTTCAGCCTGTACATGGATCTTACGGTAGAAGAAAACCTCCGCTTCTATGCTACGGTATTCGGCACCACGGTGGAAGAGAACTACGATCTGATCCGCGACATCTACTCCCACATCGAACCCTTTAAAAAGCGACTCGCAGGGAAGCTCTCCGGAGGGATGAAGCAGAAACTTGCCCTTTCATGTGCCCTGATCCACAAGCCTTCGCTGCTGATCCTGGATGAACCCACCACAGGTGTCGACGCGGTATCGCGGACCGAATTCTGGGACATGCTGAAAAAGCTGAAAGAGCACGACATCACCATTGTGGTATCAACGCCCTACATGGATGAAGCCGTTCGCTGCGACCGGGTTGCCCTGATACAGAAAGGAAATATCCTCCTCACCGATACCCCTGAAAACATCACCGCAGGGTTCAGCAGGCCATTGCTGTTAGTGAAATCCGCAGAAAAAAACCGCCTGATACATGCCCTCCGCAGCTACCCCGGAACCCATACCGCCTGGCCGTTCGGGGAATTTATACACCTTACCCTGAAGGATGAAATGCCGGAAGAGGCGCCGGGCGATTTTCTGCAACGATTGGGGATCGTGGATGCCACGATCGTGCAGGGGCAGGCAGGCATCGAAGACCGGTTTCTGGAGCTGATGCAGCAGAGGGAGAATCATGAAGCATACTGAAATGGAGCAAGTTGTAACACCCCGGGAAACCGTGATAACGGTGCGGAACCTCGTGAAAAGGTTCGGCAGCTTCGTGGCCAACGACCACCTGAACTTCGAGGTGTATGCCGGAGAGATCTTCGGTTTTCTGGGAGCCACCGGTGCCGGACAAACCACCGCGATCAGGATTTGGTCGGGTCTGTCCGCACCCACTTCGGGCGAAGTGATGGTAGCCGGGGTGAATGCAGGGCGAAATCCCGAACGGATCAAGAAAAACATCGGGTATATGTGCCAGAAGTTTTCGCTGTACGAGGACCTTACGGTTACCGAGAACATCACCCTGTACGGAGGGATCTACGGCATGAAAAAGCGGGAGATCCGGGAAAAAACCTCCGGGCTGCTGGAGCGGCTGCAGTTCGGGGCTTACAGCAACACCCTCATTGCCGCACTGCCGCTCGGGTTACGCCAGAAGCTGGCCTTTGCGGTGGCAGTGCTCCATCAGCCCAAAATTGTGTTTCTGGATGAACCCACCGGAGGGGTAGACCCCATTACCCGGCGGCAGTTCTGGAAGATGATCTACGAAACCGCCGCCGGAGGCATCACGGTGTTTGTTACCACCCACTACATGGATGAAGCCGAATACTGCGACCGGATCTCCATCATGAGCGAAGGGAAGATCGTGGCACTGGATACCCCGGCAGCGCTGAAAAAGCAGTACGGAGCATCTTCGGTAGAGGAAGTATTTGTAAAAATCGCCCGTCCGACCAACCCCTGATCCTATGAAAAGATTCCTCGGATTCGTCAGAAAAGAGTTCCTCCACATCTTCAGGGATCCCCTTACCATGATCATCATTTTCGGAATCCCTGCGGTGCAGATCCTTTTGTTCGGATTTGTAGTAAGTACCGAGCTGAAGGAGACGAAAGTGGCATTTCTGGACCTTTCGAAGGATGAGATGACCCGGAATATCACCGGAAAAATCTGTTCTTCAGGCTTTTTTGCCAAAGGGGCCGACCTCACCGGGTACCATGAGGCGGAGCAGGTGCTGCGACAAAACAAGATCAAGGCGGTGATCGTATTTGAGGAGGAATTCGGGCGCAAACTGGTACGCGAAGGGAAGGCTTCGGTGCACATCATTGCCGATGGATCGGAGCCCAACATGGCTACCCTCATCACCAATCACATCTCTGCCATCCTCAGCGATTTTAACCGGGAACAGGCGGGCAAAGGGATGCAGCAACTTGTGCTCGTTCAGCCTGAGGTAAGGATGTTCTACAACCCGGCCCTCAAAGGGCAATTCATGTTCGTGCCGGGCGTCATCACCCTGATAATGCTGCTGATATGCGCCCTGATGACCTCCATCACCATCACCCGCGAAAAGGAGTTCGGCACCATGGAGGTGCTGCTGGTGTCGCCTCTCAGACCGGCGCAGATCATCGTAGGCAAAGTACTCCCCTATTTCATCCTGTCGTTTGTGGATGTGATCCTGATCCTGCTCCTCTCGTGGTTTGTGTTTGAACTGCCGATCAGGGGAAGCCTTACCCTGCTGCTGGCTGAACTGATGCTGTACATCCTGATGAGCCTTTCGCTGGGGATCCTCATCTCAACCGTTGCCAAAAACATGCAGCAGGCCATCTTCATTTCGCTGGTGGGGATGATGCTCCCAACTGTGCTGCTGTCGGGATTTATCATACCCATCGAGAGCATGCCTCTGGCTTACAGATGGTTCAGCAAGATATTGCCACCGGCGTATTTCATCACCATCCTTAAAAACATCATGATCAAGGGCACCGGTTTGCTCTATGTATGGAAAGAGACCCTTTTTCTGGTGGTGTTTACCCTGGCGGCCATTGGACTGAGCATCCGCAATTTCAAAATCAGACTACAATAATACCGGGGAGGAGAAAGCATGAAGGTGATATTTTATCTGATCAGAAAAGAGTTTTTGCAGATTTTCCGCGACCGGTTTCTGGGGAAAGCGATTTTCGCCATCCCCATCGTGCAGATGCTGATTCTGGTACCCGCGGTTACGTTCGAGATCAGGAATGTAAACCTGTGCATCATCGACCGCGACATGACCCCCGCTTCCAGGGAGCTTACGGGTCAGCTGGAGGGTTCAACCTTTTTCAGGGTTACCCACAAAACCTTTTCGGAAGCAGAGGCGCAGCAGCTGATGCACCGCAACCGTTGCGATATGATCCTGCATATTCCTGATGGGTTCGGGCGCGACATCGCCAGAGGCATCCCTGTCAGAATCCAGGTGGGAGCCAATGCCATCAATGCTTCCAATGCACAGCTTTCGTGGGGCTACCTCAACGGAGTAATTCAGAATTACAACCTGAACCGGCTGAAGGAGGCCGCAGGAACCCTGCCGGTGGGTACAGTTCAACAAGTACCGGTAAGCCACCGGTCTTGGTACAACGAGATGCTCAATTA
>CAZJZF010000203.1:0-1967 GCA_964550385.1 uncultured Lentimicrobiaceae bacterium
GCCAGGCCAGGTTCACCGTATTGAACAACATCCTGACGTTGTCGCTGAAGAAATTTAAGTACTTGAAGGTGAACAGCATTCCAAGGTTGACAACCAGGCTGAAAATGAGCCATCCCAGCATCACCTGCTTCCTGTCCCGGTTGCGCTCTATTTTCAATCCTGCCAAATAATCCACAAGCGTAGAAAGAATGATCAGGAATACATACTCCAGCTTCCAGCACATATAAAAGTAGTAGCTGGCCGCCAGCAGCAATACCCACCGGTACCGGAATGGAATGAGATAATACCCCGCCACTACCAGCGGGAAAAACAACAAAAACTCCAGAGAATTGAATACCATAGGTCAGCGAAAACAGTCGTCAAACCTACAGCATTATCATTAAAAACACAAGGGGGTTTTTAGAGCACCTCCCACGGCCTTTAATTGGGTATACTAAGCGAAATTTGTAGCCTCTACCGATTTGATTTCCGGTATTGCCTTTTTCATCGCTGCCTCCACACCGCTTTTCAGCGTCATCATGCTCATTGGGCAGCCGGCACAGGCACCCTGCAACTCCACATGAACTACGTTGTCGTCACTGAGGGATACAAATGCGATGTTGCCGCCGTCGGCCTCCAGGTAAGGGCGGATCTGGTCAATGACATTGTTTACTTTTCGGGTAAGATCTTCGTGTGAACTCGGGTTTTCCATTGGGATATGTATTGATTTGGGTTTGTAATGATCTGGTTTGCAAACAATTGATTACATTAATGTTTATGGTGGGGATTGTCGTGGCAATGCACTTCCACGATGTGAGTGGGGTCTGCAGTCTGGGTACGTTCTTCCGTTTTCCGGATCACATTTTGGGCAAGCTCCATGAAAGCTTCTGCCATTGGGGATCCCTCTTCGAGTGCCACCGGAACACCACTGTCGCCCGAAGCACACACCGCTTCCACCACCGGAATCCTGCCAATTACCTCCACTCCGGTTTCGGCTGCCAGCTTATCGCATCCCCCTTTCCCAAACACAAAATACTTTTTGTCCGGAACATCAGGGGGAGAGAACCAGGCCATGTTTTCCACAAATCCCAGCACGGGAACGTTGATCTTGTCCTGCCTGAACATCGCCACCCCTTTGCGGGCATCGGCAATGGCTACCTCCTGCGGGGTGCTAACAATCACAGCACCGGTTACAGGAAGGGTTTGAACAAGGGTAAGATGTATGTCGCCTGTTCCGGGAGGGAGATCAACCACCATGTAATCAATTTCTCCCCAAAAGCCATCGGAAATGATCTGCTGAAGGGCACCGGAGGCCATGGGGCCACGCCAGATCAACGCTTTTTCTGGATCCACAAAGAAACCAACCGAGAGCATTTTCACCCCAAAACGCTCTACCGGCTCAATAAGGGTACGGTCACCATAGGGTACTCCTCCCGGCTTTGCATCCTTCACACCCAGCATCATCGGCATCGAAGGGCCATAGATATCGGCATCCACCAAAGCCACCTTAAGCCCAAGGCGGGCAAGGGAAACTGCGAGGTTAACCGCCACAGTTGATTTTCCGACGCCCCCTTTACCGGAAGCCACTGCTATGATGTGTTTCACCTGCTTCAGTGATTCAGGGAGTACCGGTTTGGGATCGGGGCGTTCTGCTTCCATAACCTGCACCGTGATCTCCATACCGGCAAATGCACTTTTCAGCTTCTGCTCTGCTACCTTTCCCACCGATTTCAGAAAAGGGTCGGGGAATTTTCTGCCCTTGATATGAACTGTGATCTTTTCCTCGTCAGCATATACCACTTCTGCCATTCCCAAGGTTACCACATCGCTTTGAAATTCTGGGTGCCTTACCGAAGCTAGTACCTCTTCAACTTTAAGTTTCATCATTATTGCCTTAATTGACTGCTATTTAGAAGCATTTTACTGTAAACTCCAATCTTAATTTAGATTGCGTAAAGATAGAGAATATTTACAAACACCTGGTATAT
>CAZJZF010000203.1:1977-5181 GCA_964550385.1 uncultured Lentimicrobiaceae bacterium
TTCTGGGTGCCGTACAGAAGCTAAAACATCTTCAACTTTAAGTTTCATTATTATTGTTTTAATTGACTGCTATTTACAAGCGCTTTCCCTGTAAATATTAATCTTAATTTAGATTGCGTAAAGATAGAGAATATTTACAAACACCTGGTATATTCAATTCTCAGATTCCTGTCAAGGCTGAAGGTTGGCGGAGAAACAGTAATCTAAAAAACATTACTTTTGAACTATGGAAAACTTCATTGTATCGGCACGGAAATACCGGCCAGCGACTTTTAACGCAGTTGTAGGTCAGCCTGTTATTGTTCAAACGTTGAAAAATGCCATCCGCAGCAACAGCCTTGCGCAGGCATTTCTGTTTACAGGCCCCAGGGGCATCGGCAAAACAACCTGTGCCCGTATTCTGGCGAAAACCATCAACTGCCTCAACCTGCAACCCGATACAGAACCCTGTAACGAATGCGAGTCTTGCCGCTCGTTCAACCAATCGGCATCATTCAATATTCAGGAGCTCGATGCGGCCTCTAACAGCGGAGTAGAGGATATACGCTCACTGGTAGATCAGGTGCGGATTCCTCCACAGGCTGGCAGGTACAAAGTGTATATCATCGATGAGGTTCACATGCTCTCCTCCAGCGCTTTCAATGCGTTTTTGAAAACCCTGGAAGAGCCCCCTGCCTATGCCAAATTTATTCTGGCCACTACCGAACGGCACAAGATCCTGCCCACGATCCTGTCGCGCTGCCAGATCTACGACTTCAAGCGGATCACCATTACCGACATCGCACACCACCTTGGCTGGGTGGCAGGCCAGGAGCAGATTACATTCGAGGAAGAGGCACTGCATGTGATTGCCCAGAAAGCAGACGGCGCCCTGCGCGATGCCCTTTCGATCTTCGACCAGGTGGTGAGCTTTTCGGGAAGACACATCGGGTACAAGGATGTGATCAGCAATTTAAACCTGCTCGATTACGAATACTATTTCAGCATAATGGACAAAGCGGCAACCGGAGATTATCCCGGGGCACTGCTGATCCTGGACGAGATCATCGACAAAGGATTCGACGGTCATCATTTTGTGAACGGGCTTGGCGACCACCTCCGAAACCTGATGCTATGCAAGGATGCCGCTATCGGGCGATTGCTGGAGAGCACCGAAGCGCTTCGGGGCAGATACACGAGGCAGGCTGGTGGTTTTACGGTCGACTGGCTTGTGAATGCCCTGGAGCTGATTTCGAAGGCCGATTTAAACTACCGCACCACCAACAACAAACGACTCCTACTGGAACTGCTTTTGCTGCAACTATCAGGAGCAGGCTTTGCCACAGAAAGAAAAAACCCCCGCCTCACTGAACCGGCAGCCAATCAGCCGAAAACCCAACCGGTGACTATCAGCCCGGCTGTCACCCCTGCTCCAGAGGCAACTGCTGCACCTCCTGTTGCAACGCCAGTTCAGCCCTCACCCACTGCAACCCCTCCTCAGGCACCGATTCCGGCTCCGGCACCCGCTGTGCCACAAAGTACCTTCAATAAGCCCCCTGATCCGATAATCGCCCCGCCCGTCGTTCCTCCTGCCAAAGCACCACAATCTGCAGGCAGAAGGCTTAACCTGCGCGACCTGATGGAAACCCAGGAAGCGACCGGTGAAGACAACGATGAGGATTCTGAGGCGAAGCCTGAACACGAAATAACACCACTGCAATTGAATGAAATACAAGCCATTGTAAACCAGTATGCAGAGGAAACCCATCCCACCTATCCTGCATTTTCCGCTGCCATTACCGCCCATCCGTTGAGCATAAGCGAAGAAAATGAGATCCGTATTACCTTCAGCAACCACGTGGCTGCCGATCCCGACCACCTGAAGAAGCTCAGGAGCTACATCCGTGAAAGGGTATCGGGATCGTGGTTCCGGATTCTGCCGTTGATCGACGAAACCCTTGTCCCGGAAAAGACCATCCTCACGCCCCGTGACCGGTACGTGAGGATGGCAGAACAGCATCCCGGTTTCGAAAAGTTTGTGCAGAAACTGGGACTGGAGTATGAAGGCTGATGCCTATTCTTTCGGCAACTGAATAATCTCCACTACGTTCTTCCCGGTGTAATACTTTTTGGCAGCAGCCTGAACGTCGGCAGCTGTAATGCTTTTTACCAGGGCGGTGTACGCGGCATCGTCGAGACTGTTCTGGCCGTTTTCATACATGAACTTCAGTCCACGTAACCAGAAACGGTTCTCCTTCATCTGTTCGGCACGTTCCTTCAGTTTGTTTTCAATTACATTTTCGAGTTCGGTTTTGGTAGGGCCTTCCGATTTCAACACTTCAATCTGCTGATAAATGAGCGTCGTAAGGTGATCCGCCTTCTCAGGGGCACAGGTGAAGTACGTGATGAGGCGATAGGTGGAAACAGGCTGCTGCTGCATGGCGGTTTGCACTGAAACGCCGTAGGTTCCGCTCTCTTTCTCACGAATGGTCTGGGTGTATTTCACATCCAGGATGTCGTTGATGAAGGAAAGCAGCATCCTTTCGCGGGCGCTGTAATCGAAGTTGCCACCCTGCATTACAGCCACAGTAGCCTTCGGTACCTGCATCGGAGTATAGATCTTCTTTTTTATTACCCCTTCAGCGGTATATTCTTTCCGGTCCTTGAAACTCTCCTTTTTCTTTTTGGCAGGAATACTTCCGATATATTGCTCGATCAGGGGTCTGGCAGTCTCCGGATTGATATTCCCCACAAAGTAGAAAGTCCAGTCGGAAGCATTGGAAAACCGCTCGGCGAAGATATCATCCATTTTGGCAAAATCTGCCTGACCAAGCATTTCAGCACTCAACGGCTTGCGGCGCGGATGGTAATTGTAAAGGGTAGTGGAAAGTGTATCACCGAATGCAGAAGCCGGATCGTTGGCCTTGTTTTTCAGCATCGACTGCTGCCGTTTAATGTAGCTCTGGAAAGCCTGGTCATCCGCTCTGGGACTCATGAAATAGAGATTGAGCAGTTGAAGCAGGGTTTCAAAATCCTTGGGGGTAGCACTGCCGTTAAATCCTTCATCGAGGCTTCCGATGTAGGGGGAGATACTTACCACTTTATCTGACAGAATCTTGGTGAGCTCTATGTTGTCAAATTCACCGATTCCACTCATGTCGATTACGGAGCTGGTATTCTGAGCAGTGATGAGGTCGTTGTCGTTGTAAAGGGATGTGCCCCCTT
>CAZJZF010000204.1:0-5173 GCA_964550385.1 uncultured Lentimicrobiaceae bacterium
AACATTCACCCGAAAGCTGATGGTGGGAAGATAATCATAGGGGACAACTATATCAATTAGAAATTAGAAATTAGAAATTAGCATATCTGCCTTCATTTTTTCGAATGCTGGTGAAAATCAAAATATATTCGTATATTTGACCATGAATCAGACAGTTTGATTTTGTGGTTTGAAATAATCCTTATGAATTCTGACCAACAATAGTCACACGAATGAACAGATGCATCTTGTTCCTTTTGTTTGCATTTGCTGTTCATGCAGCAGGTTCACAGCCTTGTTATCCTTCGTTTGCCGATCCAGATGATGATATTTACTATTTTAGTATTAATGATCTGTTTAACTATTCTTCTTCGGTAAGCACAAGCGGAGTTTCCGTTTACCCGGATTCTCTGTTTACTACCCGGCTGACTCTGGGGCTGTCATATCTGATGCAGGGGATGGATAAAACCCAATCAGGGGCAGGAACGACTTACAGGATTTGGATCGACTTCAACAACGACAGTATATTCACCCCCAATGAGATCATTTTTAATTCTGCCAATTCTGTGCATGGTTTTTCGTTCTCCTATGCTGTACCTGCTGATGTAACCATCCTGGGAAAACGAATGTTGCGCGTCATAGCTGCCTATTCAACCTCTGCTCCAAACGCCTGCGGTGCCTTTGGTTATGGTGAATGTGAAGATTACACCGTTGAGTTTACTCATGAACCTGTTCTGCCGGCATATTGTATTCCCATTTGTACCAGCCCTGGATCCTACGGTGCCGGGATATCAAGTTTTTCATTCCATACCCTGCACAATTGTGGGTCTGGTAAGTCAATCAACTCGTATTCACATTATCCTGATTCACTCTACTCTACCATTTTGGAAATGGGGAAGGCCTATTATTTATTAGTCGACCAGGATGGGTCTGCGAGAGTGAAGGTATACCTTGATTACAACAACGATCATATATTTGGAACCAATGAGCTGTTGTTGTCGACCATTGATGAAGTATCAAATACTTTAATATCAATACAATACGATAGTTCCTATGTAGGGAAAAGGAGACTTAGGGTGATCTCAACCGCATCTGCTGTCCCGAACAATGCCTGCGTCAGTTTTAGTTCCGGTGAAGTTGAAGATTACGATATTACTATTACCCATCCAGTGCCGGATAGTTCTATAGTACTTCCACCAAACATATGGGAGAAAAATTATACCATAACCGGTTACCAGTGGCCGTCAAAGATCGTTGAAACTTACGACAAAGGATACCTGATCGGTGGCTCTAACGGATTGGATAACTCTTGCATTCATTTGGTGAAAACATCTATTGATGGAGATATCCTGCAGGAAAAAACCATAATTGATTCATTTTACTATTTTGTCTCTGGTATGGATAAAACCTATGATGGTGGATCTATTGTCGCGGGATATACTGACGAAGGAGCCTTCGGGGGCTTTGCAGGGTATTTGAAAAAATTCACACCCTGCAGGAATCTGGAATGGGAGCGCAGGTATGGAAACCCGCTTGGTGTCGGACACCTGAAAGAAGTGTATCAAACCATTGATAGTGGATTTATTGCATGCGGTTCCAACATGTTTCCTTATATGACCAACGATACCGGGCGGGTTTGTCTGCTGAGGACTGATAAAGACGGTAATAAGTTATGGTTGAAAGACTTAACCTATTTTTATGGTTCTGATATTACATCTTTCATCACGACAAGAGATTGCGGTGGCCTGATATCGGTAAGGGGCTATTCGGTTTTTCTGAATGACACGACCGGACAAAAAAAAGAAAGAGGTATTCTCACAAAGGTTGACAGTTTGGGAAATCTTGAGTGGAACCTTGTTTTAGACACCGGCAATATCAATAACTACGTTCAAAGTTCAGTTGAACTCTACGACGAGGGTTTTATTTCTGTGGGAGTTACCTGGGATAAGATCACTTTTGAACACAAGGTGACCATGTTCAGATCATCAAAAGATGGCAAACTTATACAATACAAGGCACATAAAATCCCTGGTTACTCATTCCCAACTCCAGAAGTGATCAGAAAGATAAATGACAACAAGTTTTTGGTGTTGTGTTACGATGTTGATCATTGTGATGCCTATGGCTATTTTGGCAGAACCTCACTGATGCTCATTGATTCATGTTTGAATATCACACAATTTAAGCAACTTAGCAATGTTGGAATACAGCCACAGGATGCCATTATCAATTCAGACGGAAGGATCGTGCTTGTTGCTATCAATAAATCGAAAAACCCAATGGGGATTTATACAGCTAAGATCAATCCGGATAATCTGAATTTTGATTCACTGTATAATGTCAATCTTATCTATGATTCACTTTGTGACCTCTCCGAAGGCATGGATCAAATCTCAGAGAACCGAAATCGGGTAACAATTTGGCCAAACCCCGCTTTGGAAAAAGTAACAATTACATCGGAGAATTTGGAATCACCAATCTTTGCTTTTGAAATATACAATACAGCAGGAAATATGGTGAATTCAATGTCAGAAATCAACAGGCATGAGGTTACAGTTAGCCTTGCGGAAATACCCCCCGGCCTTTATTTTGTCCGAGTTCTTTTCCCGAACGGAGAACATGTATCCTCGAAAATCATCAGGATTAACTGACGTGCATTTTTACTTAAGGTCAGATTGGCTCTTATTCTATGTGTATTTTCTTATGAATCAAATCCTTATCAGATGCTACTCTGACAACATAAATGCCTCTTTTGTATGAATTAACGCTAATGTTTACCATCGTTTGACCGCTTAACAACTCAGGAAATACAATTTGACCATTGTTGTTAATTATTTCAATCCTGGAAGCATCGGTAAAAGAAGTCAAGTCAATTTTCAGTCTCTCAGACACCGGATCGTATCCGGGGTTGGAACGCATCCCCACCACACCCAATCCTCTCATTCATACCACTCAATCCTTCACCATACGGTTGCGCTGGGATTTGCCCTGTGCGCTGATTTCCAGCACATACACTCCGGAGGGATTGGGAAAGGCAAAAGAATAAACCGGGTTGTTGATGTGCTCTGCCTGATAAACCAACTGGCCATGGATGGTGAAAACTTTAAGGCAAACATCTTTCAGGTTCCCGAGATTCGCATACACAACCCCCTGATTAGGATTGGGATAGCAGGAAACTCCCCGGAAGATTTCGGGCGAAATGATTCCGGTGGTTACAATATTTACACATACAGAGGTGTCGGTGCAGCCATTCTTCTTTACCTCTACGGCATACGCTCCATTGGTTTTTGCTTTAAAGACCTGCAATGTATCACCCGGCAGCACTGCATAGTTTTGGTTGCAGTCGAGCCACTGGTAGGCAGCTCCGGTCTCGTTGGCAGTGATAACCGGGTCTGTAACCGTAACACCCACATCCACCGTGTTGATGGTGAGGTTGAGTGTGATGATGCTGTCGCAATTATGGATGGTGCTTAGTTTATGTGTGGCAGTAGTATTACTGGCCGTATAGGTGGTTCCATTGATCCACACAAAGGAGTCACAGGCGGTATGGGTATCTGTGCTTCCTGAGCTGTAATTGACCGTTAAGTTCAGGGTAATCACCGAATCACATCCCAAAGATGAAGGCAATGTATGCGTGGCCGTATTGTTATTGGCCTTGTAGGTGATCCCGTTGATCCACACGATGGAGTCGCAGGCAGTGATCACATCGGTTGAAGTGATCGCAGCGTTTGGATTTGCCTGATTGATTACAGCACCTGAAGCCACCCAGTTGGAGGTTGTTCCGGTTAAAGCAAAATTGTTGAGCGTTCCGTTTTGATTGTTGGTGAAGTCGTTCAGGGTGGTTACGGTGGTATTGCTTCCCCCGGCAACGCCCTGGTTGAATTTGTAGTAGGCCACCAGATTGGGCTGTGCTACGGTGTATTCTGCGTTTCTGGATATATCCAGATCGCACTGGCTTCGTACTACACTCCAGATGCGCAGTTCATCCAGTTCTCCTGTGAAATACTGGTTTCCATCGGTTCTGCCGCCGATAGCCATCACGTTGCTGGTTCCTGTTGAAGAACTTCCACCGGAGGTGGTTGGCTGCAATATCCCGTTGATGTAGATTTTGGCCTCCTGGGTAATGGGTTTCCAGGTGCATGTAACATGGGACCATTGGCCCAGTGCCAGAGTTCCGCTACTGACAAGTCCAACCGTATTGTTCAGATAAAAATAGACCTGTCGGGTGGCCGACAAAGTCAGCGAGAAGAAACTGGTGATGCTGGATTGTGCAAACAAGACCCTTGAGAAAGTACTTGCCTGGGGTTTGATCCATACTTCCACGGTAAATTCGTTGGCAGTCAGGTTGGTAAATAAGGCTGGAAGGGTGGCTGTGACGTAGTCATTGGTGCCATCAAAATAGAGGGAATTTCCGGGAGTCTGCGAATGAACAGAGATTGTAAGCAACGAGAGCAGCGCAATGCAGAACAGCTTGTTTTTCATGGTTCAGAATTTTGGTTACCGTGGGCTCTGAACAGTTTAAGATCGTCATTCCTCCCCACGGACCAGAACCCGTTCGAATCCATCCTGAGGAGCACCTGACAAATAGACGATGAAATTTTACCAATCCACGAAGTGGGTTGAACAACATTAACCCCGGATTGCTTGTCTATTCCCGGATGAATTTAAATGTTTTCATCAGGTTGCAATCATCATAAATCCTGATGAAATACAGCCCTTTGGGCAGTCCCGTCATATCAACACTAAACAACGGTCCGGTTGTCTTGTGGCTTTCTATAATCTGACCCGATAAATTCACTACTTCAATCATTTTGAACAGACTTCTGTCATTTTCGAAGCATATCTGAAGATGGTCTGCCACAGGGTTAGGGTACAGGGTTATCGTTATACCATCATCAATCTCAATTATATCGGTGGCAATCAAAGTGAGGTTTATCGTGGTGTCGTTATTGCCAATCGTGATACTTCCGGTGGCAGGCATACACCCGTTGGCGTATACAAAGTAGGGATAGGTGCCCCCCGTCACCAGTTGCATCCCCGCGAATCCATTGAGATCTGTGGTTAACGTGTCATGGTCACAAACCAGGGTGGCGTTTTCAATGGGAAAATTCAAATTGCTTTTCACAAAAAATCCAACATTCTGCCAGGTGAGTTCCGACATCAGCACATTCTTTATGTCGTGTCCGTTGTTGAT
>CAZJZF010000205.1:0-5144 GCA_964550385.1 uncultured Lentimicrobiaceae bacterium
ATGGTTGCAATTTTGTCTTTTTGGGATGCCAGCCACCAGGCATAATACAAAGGAAGAAATGCTATGCGGTAGTTGAGATCAACCCCATAGTTGCCAGTCGACAAGCAGTAACCGATTGAGATATCTGCATGTTCCTTAAGCAGTTGATGCATGCTTCTCAATCTGCCACTACTTCCTGCCTTAATCTCAACTGGTAAAATTTCAGCCCCGTTGGTGATCAGAAAATCCACCTCGGCCTGACTGCTCTTCTCTTCTCTGTCCCAATAATAAAGCCCTTCGGAATCTGCTGAAAGGAACTCTTGTCCGGCGAACTGTTCTGCAAGCGAACCCTGGTACATCGAAAGCAGATCTTTCTGTAAATATTCAACATTTGCCCGTAATCCGTTTTGTGCGTGGATTAACCCCAGATCCAGCAAAATAACTTTAAACTTTTTGTCAGAAGCAAAACCGGCTAATGGCAGATTTACAGCAGAGGTAGAACGAACTTTGGAGATAATCCGGGCGGTTTGCAGCAACTCCAGTCCTTTTTTGGCTGTGGGTCCGGAGTATTGGTCTGTAATTCGGGAATATTTTATCTGATTCCCTATGTTTTTAGACAGATAATCAAGGGTATGTCTCAAACATTCAGGATCGATATGAGGAGTATACTTTGAAAAATCCTGGCGAAATGTATGCATCAGATTGCTTTGTGCTTCGAAAACATCATTTAGACTATTTTGATCTGACCATACCTTTACACATTCCGGCATTCCGCCGATAAAAAGGTATTGTTTGAGGTTATTGAGGAGCATTTCATGAATGGGATCTGATAGTCTGGTGGGTTGAGAAACAATGATTTCTGCAAGTTTTTCTTTGCCGGTTGCAACCAGGAACTCATAAAAATTCATGGGATACATCTGTGCCAGTTGAACCCTGCCTACCGGGAAACTGATTTGCCCAAGAGCGAATTCGAGAAGCGATCCTGCAGAAATGACATGCAATTCCGGCATCTCCTCATAAAAATACCTCAATGACATAATCGCCTTTGGGCATGCCTGGATTTCGTCAAAAAAAAGGAGATCTGTTCCGGGAATGATTTTCGATTGGGTCAGAATTTCCAGCTCTCTGATAATACGAAACGGATCAAAATTGTGATCAAAAACGTCGTGCCAATCCGGGTGCCGTTCAAAATCAATTACATGAAGTTTTCCCGAAAAGTGATCCTGTCCAAATTTACGTATGGTGTATGATTTCCCAACCTGCCTGGCTCCCCTGACAATCAGGGGTTTTCTGTGGATTGAAGATTTCCATTCCGCGAGTTTTTGCTCAAATAGCCTTTGCATATTACCTCTTAATTTAGAAATACAAGGCAAATATACAAATACTGATTTAGTAATACAAGGATAATTCTAAACTAAATGAACAGAAAAACAAGTCAAAAGGAGAACGGATATGCTAATTCCTATAAGGATTACTCCTGCATAGTGCTGTCAGCCAGGTCGTTTCAGGTTTTTGGTGGAATGGCCTTCTTCCATTGCCTCTGGGAGAAACCGGCGATAGCAACCAGAAAGAGCACCACGGCTATACCAATGTATACACCGGCAGGAACGGGGGGTGCATCACCGGCGGCGTAGGAGTGAAGCCCCGAGAGGTAATAGTTGACGCCAAAGTAAGTCATCAGTACCGATCCGAATCCGATGAGGGCACCCACGTTGAAGGTAAACTCACCCTGGAGCCCTTTAATGCGGTGCATATGGGTGATAAAGGCATACACCAGAACAGTAACCAGTGCCCAGGTCTCTTTAGGGTCCCATCCCCAGTAGCGTCCCCACGATTCGTTGGCCCAGACGCCACCCAGGAACGATCCGATGGTGATCAGATAGAGCCCGATGATCAGTGCCATTTCTGTAATGGTTGTAAGCTCACGGATTGCCAGTGTGATGGATTCCTGATGCCTTGCATTGCGCATAATCATCAGCAGGAGGTTGACCAGGGCCAGGAGGGCTCCAACCCCGAAAAAGCCATAGCTGGCAGTGATGACGGCCACATGGATGATGAGCCAGAACGACTTCAGCACAGGCACCAGGTTGGTGAGGGTGGGGTTCATCCAGCTCATTCCGGCTACCATCAGTGCCAGGGAGGCAAGTAAGGTGGTGCTGGCCAGGGTTAGAGGTGACCTTCGGGCAAAGAGCAAACCGATGAGGCAGGCGGTCCAGCTGATGTACAACAGCGTTTCGTAACCGTTGCTCCATGGGGCATGCCCCGAAATATACCAACGGGTGGCAAGCCCTGCAGTATGAACCATGAATAACCCAAGCACCAGCCAAAATCCGGTACGCGAAATCAACTCTTTGATCCTGCCGGGTGAAATGAGTCTCCAGATTTGCACAATCAGCAACAGGAGTCCTAGTAAACCCAGTATTTTTGAAAGCAACCCGTAGAGGTTCAGATTCACATAAAGGATTTCGAGGTTGGTTTTGAGTGGCTGGGGAGTAAGATAAGTATTGTTACTTTTCTGGTATTCAACGATAACAGCCAGGGCTGAATCTGCAGCAGAGTAATCTCCCGTAGTCACCCCCTTTTGCAATCCTTCCACATAGTCTTTCATGGCGGTGGTTGCAAATACCGCCAGATTACGGTCGGGGTGTGAATGTGCCTCGGCATAGCTGACCCAGGCATGATCCGGATCATCCGGCACCGGAAAAATGACCAGAAAACCCGTTTGCATTAATTTATATAAAATATTTAGCCTCTCGTCTACATTAATGATTTCTTTGTCGAATTTACTACGTTTACCCGTCTCCTTGGCAAAGGCTTCCTGGACAGGGCCGGATAGTTTGTAACCGTTGGGTTTTTCGGGATCCAGAAAATCGGTGAATGCGGCATAGTCTCCTTTAATGCCAAGAAGAGCGGCAATTTCACGGTTACCCACTTTTACGATAGGTTCCGACTGCCAGTGTTCGGGATGGGTAAGCATGGAGAGCATTACCTGAACCGGGCTAAATCCTTTGTATTCCGATTTTTTGGCGATTTTCCGCAGGAGTTCAGAGGCCAGGGTGTTAACCGGTTCAATGCGCCCGTCCACGTTTAGCACGTGCAATCTACCGAAAGCCTTCGCATGGATGGAAGACACAGGGGTTGGCAGGGAGTCGGATGCCTGAGCTTCATTGCCTGCCAGAAGGAATAAGGAAAGAATTGCTACAACGGTTGTCCTGACAGGGCTTTTCTGTTGTTTGAACAGGTTAGAAGCAAGACGACGAAACCGTGAACCGGGAAAGAAGAAGGTGAGCACCATGCCCAGCGACATCAGGAAGTAGCCAATGTAGGTAACCAGGGTGCCGGGGGCATCGTAATTCACCGACAGCACGGTACCTTTTTCATCGGGGTCGTAGCTCGACTGAAAGAAACGGTAGCCACCGTATTTTAGGATATTGTTCATGAAGATCCGGTAGGGTTGTTCAAGGTTCTCTGCAGTGTCGATGAGAACCACTTCGCTGGCAAAGGAACTGGGGCTTTGGGATCCGGGATACCGTTCGATCTGAAAATCTTCGAGATAGATGGCGAAAGGAAGTTCGTGTACCAATGATCCGTATTGTAAGGTGATGTCTGCATCCCCAAATCGGATGGTTTCGGGTTCACCGGGGGTACCCGCTTTTCCGGTGAGGGCAACCTCCTGTGTTTCTTTGCCATCAGAAACGGTAAACTTCACCATATCATCCTTTTGCCCCGGTTTTGCCATGGGATCCGTTCCCCATTCGAGGCGGGCCGAAGGAAAAAACTGCTTCAGCACAAAACCCATATCACCAGCCTGATAGATGGCACGTTGCTCAAAAATGTAGGGGGATCCCGGTGCGAGTGTAGATGAGGTGTCCATCCCCATCATCATCTGGTAGAGGGTATCTCCGAATGCCATTAAAAGGGTATCACCGTTGCGAAAAAAGTGCAGGTTGGTGCTGTCGGGGGTTCCTTCCTTGAAATGCACGGTAAAATTTCCGATCTGTTTCTTTTGTCCTTGCTGTAAAAGCAGGTCACGTGGCTGGTTATCGTGGTCGACCACCAGCAGGGACAACATGGGAACCCCACCCGGTGCTTCGACAGGCATCTGTACTGCCGAAGGAATGATACCGGAGTATCTGACAGAGAAGGTTTTACCGTTGATTCGGATCTCTTCATTGATTTTCTTATGTGCACCGGGAACCAGATTTACCTGTCGGGTTACCGTTTCCACTGTTTCTCCCTGTATTGCATCCATCCGCAGAAATACCGACCGTGAAACCATGCGGTTGTTCACCTCCCCTTCGCGTATGCTCAGGGTTCCTTCGAAACTGTAATGGCGTGTGATGGCAGCCCCTGCCAGAATTACCAGGAATGCCAGATGGAAGAATCCCACCGGCCATTTCGGTTTCGCATAGAGTTTGTTCACCACAACGCTGCCCAACAGGTTGATGGCCAGCACCAGCAGGAGGGCTTCGAACCACCAGGCGTTGTAAATCAGCGCCCTGGCGGTGGCGGTGCCATGGTCGTTTTCTACAAAGGTGGCAAAGGCGATTACCACGGCAAAAACCAGCAGCAGCATGCCGGTGGTGGCCATCGAAAAGAAGAAACGGAAAGATTTCATCAGAGGGATTGGGTTTTGGCTTTTCTATCCAACAAAAATAGGGATTGAAAGTTTCTCTTTTCCTTTTTTCAAGAGGATGTTGTGAATGAGGTACTGAGGTGAAAAGAAAGAATGAGGTTAAAAAGCAAAAGATTTGTCAATCAGAGGACAAGCCAACCTTATAAAATAGAATTCCATACTCACATAGCACCTAGTCTAACCCCAGTAGCTTATTTTAAAAAATAAGGTTATTAGGTTAAATTCGGGGTCGACATCATTTGGTACTGAGGTTTAAAGAAAGAATGTGGTACTGAGGTTAAAAGAAAGGATAAGGTTTAAAAATCAAGAATTTGTCAATCAGGGAATAAACCAGACTATTAAAATGCATTCCTTACTCTACTGTGGTTTAAATAAGGATGAGGTAAAAAAGGTTCCGATTTGTCAATCAGAGATCAAACCAACCTAATAAAATGCCATCCATACTCCCTAAGCACCTAGTCTAACCTCAACAGCTTAAAAGAAAGGATAAGGTTTAAAAATCAAGAATTTGTCAATCAGGGAATAAACC
>CAZJZF010000206.1:0-5110 GCA_964550385.1 uncultured Lentimicrobiaceae bacterium
TCACCTATATATTTATGAGTCTAATTTTGAATTGGATCGAAAACATTAGAGACCCGAGTGGTTATTCGGCGTTCATTCAGGATTATCATATAAATCATAAACAATCCGCGTCATCTGCGTTCTATACAAAAGAGTACAACACAATGAATTATAAACCTGTTCGTTATATGCGATATTAATCCAAATGCTGCGATGAAAAAACCATACCTTGCTGTTTGGCTGTTGTTTACAGGTGTTCTGGTGTTGCTATGCTTCATCCCCGATTCTTTGCTGGCACAGAAGGAGCCTGCCCCGGTTAAAGTGATCGTTACCGACATGCAGGGCAAACCGCGTCAGGGCGAGAAGATCCTGTTCATCGACAGCATCTCGCGCAAAACCTTTTCCGGTGTGTCGGATGTCAAAGGGCAATTCAGGCTGAAGCTTCCGGCAGGGGCTATCTACCTGATCCACATCCAAACCATAGGAGAGGATCTGGACCACTCAACCTTCGAGATCCCAAAACTGAAGCAGGGCGAATATTTTGATGGCGAGTCGGTAGTGACCATCAAATTTGATCCACCGCGGGAATTTGTGCTGGACAATGTGTATTTCGATACCGGCAAAGCAACCCTCAGACCCGCTTCATACGCCGAACTCAATGAGCTGGTGGAATTTATGAAGCTTAAGCCATCGGTTAAGATTGAGATCGGCGGACATACGGATGATGTGGGGGAAGATGCCTCCAACCTGAAGCTCTCACAACTCAGAGCCGATGCAGTAAAATCCTATCTGGCAGGGAAAGGCATCTCACGGGATCGGGTGGTTGCTGTGGGTTACGGCGAAACCCAGCCCGTAGCTTCAAACGACACCCCCGAAGGTCGCCAGGAGAACCGCCGCACCGAAGTGAAGATTCTTTCGGAATAGCCAGAGAACTGTTCAATACTGAAGATAACATTGCAACACCTTGCCGTGGGAATGCCTCAGATCTTGATGAACTTCCGGATGAGGGTTGTGGTTTCGGTTTTTACAATCATGAGATATACCCCCTGGTTTAACCCCTGCAGGTTGATGTTGACAGAAGAGCCTTCAACCTGATGCTTCATAACGGAGTTCCCCTGCAGGTTATAAACCTCCAGGACAGATTCTTTGCCTTCTGAATCAAACTCCGCCGTGACGAACTGGCTGGCCGGATTCGGATAAATCTTTAAAGTGTCAGAATAGATATTCGGTGCATGAGAATGGTATGATAGCCTTGCCAGGAAAAAATTATGAGGATACTTTGGTATTGCAACAGTTAAGCTGTCGAAATAGGCGGTATCTGCAAAATTACCACTCAGGTATATCGACTTACCAGCGGTAACAATCTCTGCTATGCAATCACGTTTGCTTTGGATGTTTTCCAGAAACTTCATGTTTCCTGCCAGATCATAACCGGCCAGAAATGAGTTTCTGCAATAATATCCCGGAGCCCAGGGGAGAGAATTCAGGGTATCATTGCCGAAGATTGCTTCCCTGAAATAGTTACCGGTGATATAGAGTTTGCTTTTGGATTGCGAAATCGATTTGGGGGTGATGCCATACTTGCTTTTTGCTGTTTGGACTGATATTGGCGTTCCCATCGGATCGAATTTGGCCATAAGGGTAATCATCGAATCCGGAAATTTGATACTATCATTGCCCACGACCAGATACTGATTCGCATATTGCCTGGCTAAATAAAAATTATCCAGAGAATCATTGGCTATAAACGGAAATAAAAGGTATTCAGAAATCTTCTGGTTCCAGGGTTTTTGAAGCAGAGGAATGTTGTTATCCGAATATTTAAAGACTGAATCGCTCAGGACCAAAAGGTTGCCAGACTGATCTGTAGAGACATAGTTCAAGACCCAATTGAATTTTCTTGCGTTAATAAAATTTCCGGCAGCATCATATTTGGCAACGAAGGATTGATATGCTGTTGAATATGGGAAAGATGTATCCGGAAAAATCAGATTTCCATAATGGAAGTTGCCAGAAAGGTAAATGTTGTTATCACGATCTATCGTAGAATTGTGGGGATGCAAACAATAGCCATCAACATAAGCGGGTAATCTATGCCAGATATAGTTGCCGGATTGATCAAGCTTAACCATCATCACCCCGTGTCCGGGGGAAACTATGGTGTCGCCGTAATAGATGGTTGAGAAGTTGTATTCATTGGTTATAACGATATCATTATTGTAATCGCATTCAATATCCCAGGCATAGTCATAACTTCTGCCGCCAAATCGCTTGTACCACTGAAGGATGCCTGAATTGTTATATTTTGCTATCACAACATCTGTCTTATTGGCGATCAGCGTATCGTTGTCAATCACAATGGTTCTTGGAAAGGTACCCGCTACATAAATATTGTCCTGGTTGTCTGTGCACATTGCAGCAATTTCAAAGGGAAGCACCTTAACCCAGTCGTATTGAGGGATTTGAGCATGGGAGATGCAGGCAGTGAAGATCCAGGGTAATAAAATAAGCTTTTTCATGCGCCCGTGTGTTTGGGTGAATGCAAAATTCTTTTGCAAGATACGGTTTTTTCGAGTGAAGGTATCAGATTAGGAGTATCTTTTTACCTTCGACCTGACAAATTGTCAATAGCACGGAAATTGATATATATAGATAAGTAGATATTAACAATATTAATCATAGGCTTAAGAATGCAACACGCATACAGCCCTAAACGCACAAAACATGGAAATCTTTTTCGACGGTAACAAGAAAGTGAATGCACGGGTAAACGGCTTTGAGATCAAAACAGATCAATCGCCGCAGGGAGGAGGAGAAGGTACTGCTCCGGAGCCTTTTACGCTGTTTCTGGCTTCACTGGGCACCTGCGCCGGCATTTACGTAAAATCGTTCTGCGACCAGCGGCAGCTTCCGGCAGATGAAATCACACTGTATCAGAGTCTTGAATACGATCACCTCAAGCGGATGATTGGTAGGATCAACCTGGAAATCAGGGTTCCGGCCTCCTTTCCTGAAAAGTATCACGATGCGCTGATCAGTACAGCATCTCTTTGTGCCGTAAAGAAGCATCTGCATCCCGATATCACGTTTGATGTAAGGGTGGTGGTATTGTAGGGGCAAGGCATTCGGTACGGGCAAGGCATGCCTTGCCCGTACCGAATCATTTTATTCCATGGTGCGGAGCTTTGCCTCCAGTAGCACGATTTCGTCTTTGGTGCGCTGGATTTTCTTTTCGAATTCGCTCTTTAGCACTTCGGCAGCAGCTGAGTTGGCCAGAAAACCCAGGTTGTTCTCCCAAAGAGATACATCGGCCTTCATTTTCTGTATCTTTTGCATCAGGAATGTGCTTTCCTTGTTGCCACCCTGAGTTTGAGGATACCGGTTGCCTTCATTTCTGAAGTTCTGGGGGCGCGATGGTCTGCCATATCCCGAGGTGATTTCGGAATAGCTCACCTTCAGTTGGTCGAGCTTATGGTTTATCGCTTCCCGGAAAGCTGCCTGAATGTCATTCTTCTTCCGGAAGGGTACATGTCCGGTTTCGATGAACTGCCGTTGGATTTCCTTGATGATGTTGAGTGCCTCTTCACGATTTCCGGCTACTTCCATCGACTTGATTTTCTCGATGAGGCTCTCTTTTATCTTCAGGTTCTCCTCTTCGCTGTCTTTCTGCGAGGCAAAATAGGCTTGTTTCTTCGAAAAGAAATCATCGCAGGCACCTCTGAAACGTTTCCAGATTTTATCGGCGTGCCGTCTTGGAACGGGTCCGATCTTTTTCCACTCCTGCTGCAGTCTGATGAGCTCATCGGTGGTCTCTTTCCACTCGGTACTGTCTTTCAGTGCTTCAGCCTGCTGACAAAGGTCGAGTTTGAGGTTGTAATTGTTTACCTGTTCATCTTTCACCGATGTGAGATGCCCCTTTTTCTGATTGTAGAAGCCATCTACCAGCCCTTTGAACCGATTCCAGATCTCTTCGTTGTGCTGCCGTGGTGCAGGTCCTAATGAGCGCCACATCTTCATCAGCTCATTCACTTCATCGTTTGATCGCTGCCAATCGTCAATGGCCTCCGGCAGGGTTGCCATAATCTCCTCCATCTTTTCGCACAGGGCACGCTTGGCGGCGTAGTTGTTCTCCTGTTCCGAATGGAGCGATTCGTAGTATTCTCTGCGCCTGTCGTTGATTTTATCGGTAGCTGCCCTGAACCTTTCCCACAATTCATCCTTTTTGTCGTTGGGAACTGCTCCAACCTCTTTCCATTCCTGATGATAACGCTGCAATTGCTTGAAGGACTTCAACACCGATACTTCGAGCAGCAACTCTTCAGCTTTTTCACACAACTCTATTTTCTTCTCCAGGTTCTTTTTCATGTCGAGATCCCGGAGCTCATTGTTGATCTTTACCTTATCGAAGAATTTTTCCACCAGAAAATGATAGCTCTGCCACAGGTTGCTGATCTCACCTTTGGGAACATTCCCGATTTCACGCCAGCGATCCTGTATACCCCTGAATTCATCGTAGGTCTTTTTCAGTGGCTCCTCCGAGTTGATCAGCTCCTTGATGCGTTCCAGCATCTCGAGTTTCCTGGTCAGGTTCTCTTTCTTTACCTCCTCCTGCTCTTCCAGCTGTTTCTGCTTTCTGGAGCGATAAATCGTTAATGCGGCCTCAAATCTCAGGGTAAGTTCATCGGGTTCAAACACGAACTGATCGCGTTCGCCTCCTTCAGCAAGGAAAGATGCAAGGAGCGAATCCTTCTCATGCTTTGCCAGTTCACGAAAAGCGATTTTCAGTTTACCGGCTTTCTGTCTGAACTGAACGGCCTTTTCATCGGCTATCAGTTCCTCCATGGCAACAACAATCTCTTCCTTGCTCAGAGCTGAGTAATCCTGAAGGTCTTCGATTTCATCCACATCTTCGGTTTTCGCCACTACAAGATCGGATTCATGCAATCCGATGATGGTTTCCGGCTCTTCCAGGGGTACAGGAATCTCTTCAAAGGCAACGATTTCTTCAGGTTCCGGAATGATTTCAACAGCTTCAACCGTTGCAGGAATCTCAGTTTCAGCAACGATTTCTTCAGGTTCCGGAATGATTTCAACAGCTTCAACCGTTGCGGGAATCTCAGTTTCAGCAACG
>CAZJZF010000207.1:0-5095 GCA_964550385.1 uncultured Lentimicrobiaceae bacterium
AAGGTCGATTTTGTGCTGCACTCCATAGGCATGTCCCTGAATGTGCGCAAGGGGAGGAAATATGACGACCTTGACTACAACTATTTTATGAAAACCATG
The DNA here is from genome assembly GCA_964550385.1 of uncultured Lentimicrobiaceae bacterium. GTDB lineage: Bacteria > Bacteroidota > Bacteroidia > Bacteroidales > SKPS01 > SKPS01. Next base: position 100 of record CAZJZF010000207.1, read on the forward strand.
GATATTTCTGCTTTCTCGTTCCATAAAATGTTGCAGGTTGCCAGAAAAATGGATGCCATAAACGATTGGGGTTCGGTGGTTGCCTTGTCGTATGTGGCTGCCCAGCGCACCCTGTTCAGATACAACGATATGGCAGATGCCAAAGCCGCCCTCGAATCCATTGCCAGAAGTTTCGGATATATCTATGGAAGAGACAAAAAAATCAGGGTGAACACCATTTCGCAATCTCCGACTTTTACTACGGCAGGCAGTGGCGTAAAAGGGATTGACAACCTGATCGATTTCACCGAAAGAATGTCGCCCCTTGGCAACGCAACGGCAGATGAGTGTGCCGACTATTGCGTCACCCTGTTTTCGGATCTTACCCGGAAAGTTACAATGCAGAATCTGTATCACGACGGAGGCTTCTCGAGTATGGGTATGAGCCTGAAAGCCATGATGATGTATAACCGGAGCATGGAATGCAAAGATTGTCCTGATCCGGACGATGATCTGCTGCTGCAATCTCTTGACGATTAAGCTATGGATTTGGAAAACAGACGCATCTGGATCACAGGCGCTGCTTCGGGGATAGGAGAAGCAATGGCGCGCCAGCTTGCCGGTGTTGCAGCTTTGCTCGTGATTTCTGATCTGAATGGTGAGCGCTTGCATGAAATTGGAGCTGAATTGAAAACGGAACATACCCGTGTTGAGGTGCTCCCTTTCGATCTGGCAGATTCTGCTGCATTACAGTCAGCAGCCGACCACGTACTGGAAAAATTCGGAGGTGTTGATATTCTGATCAACAACGGAGGCATCAGCCAGCGGGGACTGTTTCATGAAACCAACCAGGAGGTTGACCGTAAAATCATGGAAATCAACTTTTTTAGTTATGTTGCCCTCACAAAAAGGATGCTTCCGCCGATGCTGGCGCAGGGATTTGGCCACATTGCTGCCACAAGCAGCATGACCGGGAAATTTGGTTTTCCCCTCCGCTCTTCCTATGCTGCTTCAAAACATGCGGTGCAGGGCTATTTCGAAACGGTGGGACTTGAGTTGTACGACAAAGGGATTCGGGTTACCGTGGCATCTCCGCACCAATATTTCCGTCAATGCCCTGTCGGGCGAAGGAGAGAAATATGGTTTGATGGATCCCGGACAGGCAGGCGGCATGTCGGCCGGAGAGTGCGCCCGGAGATACCTTAGGGCAATCAGACGCAACCAGTGGGAAGTGTACATTGGCCACAGCGAAATTCTGATGATCTGGTTCAAGCGCTATCTGCCCCGGGTGTTTCGGAGGCTGGCACTGAAAGTGGGTAAGGTTTAGTGCTTATTTGCCAAAAAGGTCGCGCTTTTATTACCTTTGTGGTTTCTCAATATTTATAATCAGAAATCTATTACATGATGAAATATTCTATTGCCGGGATCCAGCAGGTTGGGGTGGGTGTTACAGATGTAAATGAAGCATGGGCCTGGTACAGAGCCTGTTTGGGAATGGATATCCGTATTTTTGAAGATGCAAGCATTGCGGGCCTAATGCTCCCTTACACCGGAGGTGAGCCCCGCGAAAGGCATGCTATTTTAGCCTTTAACCTCCAGGGTGGGGGTGGATTCGAAATTTGGCAGCACACCGGCAGAACACCTGAGTATCCTTCCGATACCCATCGGTTGGGAGATACCGGAATCCATATCACCAGGGTGAAAAGCTATAACATCGAAGAGGTTCATTGTTTTCTGGTGCGAAAAGGGATTGCCACCTTATCAGCCATGCAGAAAGACCCTTCCGGCAGAAAACACTTCTTTCTGACCGATCCGTGGGGCAATATTTTTCAGCTCACTGAAAGCGACGATTTCTTCCATACCCGCAGGCCTCACAACAATGGCGGGGTTTCCGGAGTGGTAATCGGTGTCTCCGATATGGAGAAAAGCTTTAAAGTATACCGCGATCTCCTGGGATACGACCAGGTGGTGTACGATTTGAACGGCCATTTTATGGATTTTGAATACGTGGATGGTTCCGAAGGGAGGTTTCGCAGGGTGCTTCTTCGCCACAGCCAGCCGCGAAAAGGAGCTTTCAGCCCGCTGCTCGGGGATTCGGAGATTGAGTTGATTCAGTCACTGGACCGTGAACCCCTGCAGATTTACCGCGACAGAATGTGGGGCGATCCCGGGTTCATCCACCTCTGTTTCGACATCAATGGAATGGATGTATTGCGGAAAACCTGCACCGAACATGGATTCCCTTTTACCGTCGACAGCTCAAGCAGCTTCGATATGGGGGAGGCAGCAGGCCATTTCAGCTATATCGAGGATCCCGATGGTACGCTGATTGAATTTGTGGAGACTCATAAAATTCCTGTAATCAAAAAGCTGGGCTGGTACCTGGACTTACGAAAGAGAAATCCGGAAAAACCTCTTCCGGGCTGGATGCTGCGTGCTATGCGGTTCAACAGGGTAAAATAGTCCGAAATCCTGGGCTATTTTTTCTTCAGAATCATTGGGGCTTTCTTGCGCCTCTTTAATAGTTTCTGAAGTTCCGGTTCCAGATCCTCTTCACGAATGGCTTCTTCATCATCGTAGATCTGAATTCTTGCTTTCTTCAGTTTACGGTTTTCAATAAGCTTTTCAAGCGAAAGGATAAGAGAAGGAAGTAAAAGCAGATTGGTGAACATCGCCAGAAGCAGGGTGATTGAAACCAGAATTCCCATCGACTGCGTTCCACCGAATCCGGAAGCACTGAAAATTGCAAAACCAAAGAACAGGGTGATGGAGGTGTACATCATGCTGAAACCTGTTTCACGGAGTGCAAGCACTACACTTTTGCGACGGTTCCCGTGGTTGAGCCGGAGCTCCTGGCGGAATTTTGCCAGGAAATGGATGGCATTATCCACAGAAATCCCAAACGCAATACTGAACACCAATATGGTAGAAGGTTTAATCGGAATTCCTGTATACCCCATTACTGCTCCTGTAAAAAGTAGAGGTATAATGTTGGGGATCAGTGATATGATAACCATTCTCGAAGACCGGAACAGCCATACCATAAAACCGGCAATCACCAGGATCGCAAGCCCAAGGCTCTGGAACAGGTTATTCAGCAGAAAACCTGTTCCTTCAAGAAATACAACGGCCATACCGGTAGGTTCAATGGTGTATTGGTCAGGCATCCTGTACTTGCTCAGAACCACTTCCTGCTGCTCTGAATCCCAGCTCTTCCACTCATGGGCAGTAAAGGGTTTCACGGCGGTATTCGTTCTGGCCATTACGTCCTGATTACCATTGATTTCAAAAGATTCCACCAAAGTATTAATGGGTTCTTCCTCCTCGAAATCGAGGTTGTACCATTTCGGAGGATTGAAAACGCGCGCGATCAGCGGAACCAGAGAATCCTTGATCTGCCGGATCTGCTTCGAGCCGATATTGGCCATCTGCATGCTGATGCGGGTATATCGGCGGGTAGAATCGATGAAGGGAGCGAAAGCATTGGCATTCAGCGAATCCTTGTTGAGATACATCTTCAGTTCGGCAAGCTCCGTTGCCGTGGGCACCAGATAAAACTGCGGATCGCCGTTGTGATGCGCCTGGTTGAGAAAGCTGATGCCATCAATGACCGACAGGGGCGGGGAGAGATATTGTGAGAACTGCGGGTCTGATTGTATTTCCCGGTAAAAGCGGCTGATGTGGTATAAGGTTCTCCCATTGTTGCTGAAAACTCCGTCTTTGTGCCGGGTATCAATTTTGAGTTCAAAAGGTAATACTCCGGTAAAGTGTTTTTCGAAGAACATCAGATCCTGATACACCGGGTCGCTGTCGGGTATGTCATCGACCACATTTCCCGTAGTGGATACCATAAACAGGCCAATGGTGGTCAATACCATAATTACTGCTGTGCCCAGATATACCCTTTTCCGGTAATCGATGGCAATACGCACCAGCCTTCCAACTTGTTTTCGAAAGAACACATTTTCAAGATGTTTTATGTGTTTGTCAGTTGGCGATGGCAGATAGCTGAAAATGATGGTAAACAGGGTGAGGGATAAAAGGTACAGCCCGATGATATTGATGGAAGCCACCATCCCGAATTGCTGAAGCACATGGCTTTTTACAATAATGAAGGTGGCGAATCCAATGGCTGTGGTGAGGTTTGTCATCAGGCTGGCATTGCCAACACGTTGAATTACCCTTGAAAGTGCCTTGATTTTGTTCCCGTGATTCCGGAATTCCTGATGGTATTTATTGAGCAGGTAAATGCAATTGGGAATACCGATTACAATGATAAGGGGAGGAATCATTGCCGTAAGAACCGTAATTTTATAGCCCAGCAGGTTCATGGTGCCCAAAACCCACACTACAGCAATGCCAACGATCAGAAGGGAGGTGAGCACCACCCGGAAGGATCTGAAAAATAAAAACAGGATGATGGCGAGTACCAGTGCGGCCAGGGTGATAAATATGGACACTTCCCGTTTCACCTTTGCCATCATATAGGTTCTGATGAAGGGCATGCCGGAGTAATGCAGTTTAATGCCGGAATCCTTCTCGAACTGTTTGGCCACTTCGGTCACTTCCTTCACAAAGGCAATTCTTCCCTTGGAATTCAGAATGTTATGATTCAGGGTAATGGCCATGATATGCACAAACCCTGTATCTGATTTTTTGTACAAATAGCCTTCATAGATGGTGAGATCACCCAGCTTGTTCAGGATGCTGTCGAGCTCGGCCTGCGTTGAGGGCTTTTCACCGGCTACATTCACCAGGCTGAGTTTGTTCCCCGCGGGATTTTTTTCGATGTTGTAGAAATTGGCAATCGAAAGCACCGTGTCAACCCCTTCAATCCGGTTAATGGCAGCGGAGAAGTCGTGGTATTTGCGGTAGTAATCCAGCTTCAGGATTCTGGCATCATCAGATCCCAGGATCATCACGGATGCATCCTGCCCGAACTTTTCCTTAAATTCCCTGTAGGTAACGAAGGTGGGATCATCATCCGGCAGCAGCTGGACCATATCATAGTCCATCT
>CAZJZF010000208.1:0-5058 GCA_964550385.1 uncultured Lentimicrobiaceae bacterium
AAAAATGGTTGCATCGGCCACCAGCTACTCTGTAACCAATGGCAACAATACCGCCTACGACTGGAAGAAATTCTACCAGTACCTGTTTATGAAATATATGGACGGGAATGTAAAAACGGCTGTGGAGGTACCTTCCGACCATATCTACATCCCCGCCAAGGTACAGCAGCCCGGCTACTCCGAAAGCTGGTATCGCCTGATCATCGAAAAAACCGGCGACAAGCTGAAGGTGACAACACCTCCATCTCATTAACAGAAATCAACCTTTTGTATATAGAGGCTGCCCCCTTTGGAGGCGGCCTCTTCTGTTTCGGGGAAATTCATTACTTTTGCGCCACTTTAACCCGTACTGATGAAGCACATCCGCAATTTCTGTATTATTGCCCATATCGACCACGGCAAAAGCACCCTGGCCGACAGGATGCTCATGTACACCGACACCATCTCTGAGAGGGATTTCCAGAACCAGGTACTGGATGACATGGAGCTTGAGCGGGAAAGAGGGATCACCATCAAAAGCCACGCAATCCAGATGGACTACGAGCAGGATGATGTGATGTACAAGCTGAATCTGATTGACACCCCGGGCCATGTAGACTTCTCCTACGAAGTTTCCCGCTCTATTGCTGCCTGCGAAGGAGCCCTGCTGGTGGTTGATGCCACCCAGGGGATTCAGGCACAGACCATCAGCAACCTCTATCAGGCTATCGATAACGACCTGGAGATCATAGCAGTACTCAATAAAATGGATCTCCCCAATGCCATGCCAGAAGAGGTGAAGGATCAGATTGTGGAACTTTTGGGCTGCGATCGTGATGACATCATCGAAGCGAGCGGCAAAACGGGCTACGGTGTGGATAAAATCTTTGAAGCCATCATCGAAAAGGTTCCTCCCCCCCAGGGCGACCCCAATGCACCTCTACAGGCTCTCATTTTCGACTCCATTTTTAACTCCTACCGGGGGGTAATAGCCTACTTCCGTATCCTCAACGGCACCCTCAACCACATGGATCATGTGAAGTTCTTTGCCACAGGATCCGACTATCATGCTGATGAAATTGGTGTCCTCAAGCTGAAGATGCTCCCGAAAAAAACCCTGTCAGCAGGGGATGTGGGGTATATCATATCCGGTATCAAAGCCTCCAATGAAGTAAAAGTAGGCGATACCATTACCCACTATGCCCGCCCCTGCAGTGAAGGGATCGACGGATTTCAGGTGGTAAAACCGATGGTTTTTGCCGGGATTTATCCGGTGGATGCCGACGACTATGAAGACCTGCGCAATGCCATGGAGAAGCTGCAACTCAACGACGCCTCCCTCTCGTATGCGCCGGAATCATCAGCAGCCCTTGGATTTGGATTCCGCTGCGGATTTCTCGGACTCCTGCACATGGAGATCATCCAGGAGCGCCTCGACCGGGAATTTGATATGGATGTGATTACTACTGTTCCCAATGTATCGTATAACATCTACAGCAACAAAAACGAGTTGCTGCAGGTATTTAACCCTTCCGATCTCCCTTCTCCCAACCATATCGACCGCATCGAAGAGCCCTACATCCTGGCCCAGGTGATTACCAAATCGGAATATACCGGGGCAATCATGAACCTGTGCATCGACAAGCGCGGCATGCTTAAAAACCAGGTGTACCTTACCAGCGACCGTGTAGAACTCTCTTTCGATATGCCGCTGGCAGAAATTGTGTTCGACTTTTACGACAAGCTGAAAAGCATTTCGAAAGGTTATGCCTCCTTTGATTACCACCAAACCGACTACAGGGTTGCCAAACTGGTACGACTCGATATACTTCTCAACGGAGAGATGGTGGATGCCCTTTCTACCCTTATCCATCAGGACAATGCATACAGCTTCGGACGCAGGATGTGCGAAAAGCTGAGGGAGCTGATCCCCAGGCAGCAGTTCGATGTGGCCATTCAGGCTGCCATCGGGGCCAAGGTTATTGCCCGCGAAACGGTGAAAGCTGTGCGCAAAGATGTAACCGCCAAATGCTACGGGGGCGACATTACCCGTAAGCGAAAACTCCTTGAAAAACAGAAGAAAGGGAAGAAACGGATGCGGCAGGTAGGCAATGTTGAAGTGCCCCAACAGGCATTTCTGGCCGTGCTTAAACTCGATTAACCACGCTCTTCCTGTATTTATCAGATTCATCCGTTATGATCATACACCACAACCTGCAGCTCAAAGTTCCTGTAAAACAGAGTGTGGTTACCATGGGTTCGTTCGACGGAGTACATCTTGGACACCGGAAAATCCTTGAAAAAGTAGTTTCGGTTGCGCACAACTCCGGACTGGAAAGTGTGCTGATAACTTTCAACAGGCACCCCCGAAAGGTGCTGGGCAAACAGGCTGAATCGCTGAAGATGCTTACCACCGCTGAAGAACGCAGGGGTATTTTTGAGGAGATCGGCATACAGCATCTGGTATGCCTTACCTTTGATGCTGATCTGGCTGCCATGGAGGCAGAGGATTTTATCCGCAATGTATTCATCAACCATCTGAATGCCAAATACATCATTACCGGATTTGGGCACCGTTTCGGAAAAGGGGGACGCGGCGACCATGAGCTGCTGGAACATTACGCAGGCATCTACGGCTATACTGCCGAACTGATCCCGATGCAGGATATCGAGGAAAACATGATCTCCTCTACACTGATCCGCAGGCTGCTCAACGAGGGGGATGTAGCCGGAGCGAAAACCCATCTCGGATATTCCTACCGCCTTTCCGGAATTGTAACCGGAGGAAGTCGTATCGGCAATACCCTCGGATTTCCAACTGCCAATATCGGCGACATCCACCCCGAAAAACTTACCCCGGGGGATGGGGTGTATGCGGTAAGAGTGCTGATAGACAATGTTCTGTATGATGGTATGATGAATATTGGATACCGCCCTACGGTAAACGGCACCGACAGAACTCTTGAGGTTCATCTGTTCGGCTTCGACGAAGATGCCTATGCAAAGCCCATCACCGTAATTTTTGAACACCGGCTGCGACCCGAAATGAAATTCAGCAACATGGATGGGCTCAAAGCGCAGCTTATCCTGGACAAATCGCACGCAGAAAGGCTACTGGGCTAATGCCTTGCAAAGCAATACAGCCTATGGTCATCACCCCAAAATACCTTCGACTCACCTTCTACCTGCTCTGGATTACGGCTGCGGTGCTGCAGGCCATTTTCACGCCCCTTATGGCCGACGAAGCCTACTACTGGATGTTTTCGCAGCAACCGGCAGCGGGGTTTTTCGAGCACCCTCCCATGGTGGCATTCTTTATCGGACTTGGGTACGCTGTTTTTCCCAATGCGTTGGGCGTCAGGCTTCTGACCATTATTGCAACCGCCCTTTCAATCTACCTGCTGGAAAAGCTGCTGCAACCCCAAAAGCCGCTCCTCTTTTATGGCCTGGTCGCCTCTGCGACCTTGCTGCACGGCATGGGTTTTCTGGCAGTTCCTGATGCTTCCCTCCTCTTCTTCAGCCTGATCTTCTATCTTTTGTTTGTCAGGTTCTCTGAAAAACCCACTCCTCTGTATGCCATCCTGCTGGGTCTTTCCGCAGCTGCCATGCTGCTTTCGAAATACCACGGTGCCCTGGTGATTCTTTTTGCCGTCCTCTCCAATTTACGACTGCTGCGCAAACCGGTATTCTGGCTGGCACCTCTGGCAGCCCTTATCGCACTTTTTCCCCATCTGCTCTGGCTGTTTGAAAACGACTTCCCTACGGTGCGATTTCATCTGTTCGAAAGAAACCCTATGCCCCGCAGCATACTCTTTACAGCCCTGTACCTTGTGTCAGTTCTCTTCTTTGCAGGCCCTTTCACCGGTCCTTTTCTGCTGTGGTCGGGGTTTAAAATCAAACCGGAAAATGTTCCTGACAACGCCATGCAATGGGTGCTTTGGGGCGTTCTGGGATTCTTTCTGCTGATGTCGTTCAATGGCCCTGTGGAGGTGTACTGGCTTATGCCGGCGGTGATTCCGGCAGTTTATCTGGGATACCGGTATTACCAGGCGAAAAGCGGTAAGGTGCTGAAATGGATCCTGATCCTTTCATTGTTGCCGATCCTTGCCGCAAGAATATTGATCGCTACAGGCACCGAAACCGAATCGCCATGGTTGAAATCACTGCTGAAACCGTTTCAGAATCCTCGAAGCTGGGTGGATGCCATCAGCAAAACAGCGGATTACAGACCGGTAGCCTTTATGAATTCCTATCAGAATGCCTCCCTGTATGCTTTCTACGCCGGAAAACCTGCCCTTTCGCTGAACAATGTGATGGGTCGAAGAAACCAGTTCAACCTGTGGGACTTCGAAAACCGGTATCGTGGGCAGGAGGTGATGCTGGTGCCCAACTTCAGGGTCGATCCATTTGACACCATTCCGGGAACTGCTGGAGCCTTGAGGTATGCATTCATGCCTGATTTTCAATCGTTCGGTCATATTTGGTTACAGGTGATTTCATGCCCCGAAACCGTTAAGGCGGGCAATACTTTTGAAATCGTGGTTCGACCTGAATCCCGTTTGCAACACCTCTTTTTCCCTGAACCGGTTCCGGAGGCCAACCCCAATATTTCGGTCCAGTTCATCGCCCGCCAGTCCATGATTTTAGAAATCGATTCAATTTCCCCGCTAACCGCTGCCATGGAGAACCGGACGATCAGGTTACAGGTCCGAGCCCCGGAACAGCCCGGTGATTGCCACCTGTTTTTGTCTTTAAAATATGGCAAATTTCCGCCAACGATCAACTCCCCGAGGATTCCGATTACCGTGGTTCCGTGAAACTATTTTGTTGAACCCCGCAAGCGGGGTTGGGTGTTTCACAAAAAGTCAGTGATTCACTAATTTGTTATCTTTGATAATTGCTTTCCTTTGCATTTACGTATATAGATATCATAACGAACTACCGGCTCAGCAAACTATGCTCCTCATCCGGATTGCAGAAAAACTCCTCATTCTCTACTTCGGGCTATACCTGATCATTGATATCTGGCTCTACCTGGCTTCCTTTACGATTTTTCTGAGACGGAAAAAACCCAACAAG
>CAZJZF010000209.1:0-5030 GCA_964550385.1 uncultured Lentimicrobiaceae bacterium
ATTGGAAAGGATAGCGTTTCCGGAGATGCAAACAGCCCCGCTGGCAACATCAGGCCAGGGAATTTCAACATTAACGACGGCAAACTTCAGGATAGTATCGGTACCAAACATGTTCGAAGTAATCAGCTTAACATCATAAATCCCACTTTGCTGGTAAGTATGATTCACAATCTTGGTGGATGCCGTGTTGCCGTCGCCAAGCAGCCACAGCCAGTTATTGGGGCCATTGGTAGAAACATCCATAAAGGTTACCTGACCGTCGCATGTGACGGTATCTGAGACGATGAAGTTGGCAACCGGGGCCGCAGTGGGGTAATTGCACTGCCATCCCAGCAGAAATCCGGGGCGCACGAGTCCGGCATCGGTTTTTTGCCTGATGGTGATGCTGCCGCCGGTGGAGGTGATGGTTCCTCCATTCGGAAGGTTGGTGCCGTCGAACTGACCGATGAGGGGTGAGGTAATTGTGCTCCCGTCATAAATGTACAGATAATCGTAACCCGCTTCAAAATCAAACATCTGGAAGTTTAACGTGATCGACATGGCACCCGGGGGGCTGATGACAAAACGTCCATCGGTATTATCCTGGTAGTCGCCGCTGCCACCGCTGTCCATCAGAAATCCCTGACATTCGGTTTTTGTGGTGGTTCCCGTTGCCGGAACGTTGTACACACACGGATTGGCAGAGCTGATGGATATATAATTGGTTTTCAGCATTGTATCTGCACCACAGGCTCCACCATCCACCATGAGGGTAACCGTATAGGTTCCCTGGGCATTGTAAGTAACGGTTGGATTCAAGGCTGTACTGGTATTGCCATTGCCAAAATTCCACAGGAAGGACTGGCCATTGTTACTCAGATTGGTAAAGGACACCGTAACCGGCGCTGCACAGAACTGGGTCATGGGTGCGACAAAATCGCTTATCACACCAGGAATATAGGCAGGACCTACACCAATGGCATAGAACGCATTGGTGGTGGATGCTACCTTTTGCGAGCAGGGGCCGAACAGGTCGGTGGCTGCCTGGATGGAATAGTACCTTGCATCGGCATAGTTGCTGCTATTCGTAAGGTACACCGTAAGGGTTCTGAAGGCGATGGCGGCAGCACTGTCGATGGAAATGGCGGTAACATTGTAACTGTTTCCCTTGTCGTTGGTTCCCGAACCTCCTACTGATAGCAGGTAATACCAATAGGAAAGCGGGCCGCAATTGGTATGTACCCCGCCGTTGTCGCCGGTACCGGTGTACCAGTAGGTACCCTGGTAGCAGTTGGGAAGCCCTTTGGATTTGGGATTCGAAATGGAGCGGATGGTTGAACCGATATTTTCCCCCATCAGCCAGTTGGCCATGGTGGGTTTGGCAAACCATTCCACTGCACATCCGAAGATATCGCTGTATCCTTCATTCAATGCACCCGATTCATCCTGATAGGTAAGATCGGCAGTGAAAGAGGTAAGTCCGTGGGTGATTTCGTGCGCAGTAATATCGAGGGCGGTAAGCGGTCCCATGGAGGAACCATTGCCATCGCCGTAGGTCATTCGCTGCCCATCCCAAAAAGCGTTGGCGTAATTGTTATCGTAATGCACATAGCTCATCAGCTTGAAACCCTGGTTGTTGATGCTGTTACGGTTGAATTTCTGCCAGAAATAATCATAGGTGGATTCCGATCCCCAATGGGCGTCACCAGCAATTTCGTCGAGGTTTGCATTGGCATTGTTCCAGTAGTTGTCAGCATCGGTAAAATCCACCGCGCTTCCATAACTGGTACCTTCCTGCATGTTGAAAGTCTCAATTCCGTTGCCCCTTCCGGTCTCCCGCAGGCGATAGGTGGTACCGGTGGAGTCGGTGGTGATGGTGCGGGTACCACTGTATTTGGTTACAGCGGTTCCTGTAACATCGGTTTCATGAATCTGGTTGTGTTCAAAAAGGATTGCACCGGTAGAAGCATCTACAAACACCTCTGCCCGGTATAAGGGTTTATCAGCATAAATATTGAAGACCCAGGCATAGCGATAGGATCCTTCTGACCGGGCTTTCCAGATCATAACTTCACCCCGGGGAAAATAGGTGGATTCGGGATTCCCTGTCTGGTATTTCAGCAGGGCTTCCTCTTCGGGCATCTGCCATTTGTAGCGGGTTGCACCGATATGCTGCAGCGCAAATTGCAATGCAGCGCTCTCGCCGAGAGCTACTCCATTTGCAACACTTACCTTAGCGGGAATCTCACCGTTGAAGGAGTACACCATCCCCTGACGGATATGGAGTACCAGTACTGCTTCGAACACCGGAACCCCTCCGAGTGTGAATGCCATGCGTTTGTGAACATCCCCTCTGAAGTCGGTTTCTTCTGAAATCAGGGTCAAGCCTGCACCACTCTCAAGGCTGAACTGACGGCTGAACCACTCACCGAAAGTGCCTTCCGGAATTTCGTTCCCAGGTGCAAACTGCACGTACGAAGGGTGCTGAGCTCCCTCTTTGAGCCAGATTTTTGCAGCTCCCTCCACGCGTGAGGATGCATTGGAACCCGAAAATTCCTGGGCAGGAAGTACCAGCCAGAGCCCTGCCAGCAAAGAAAAAAGTAGTGTTCGGAGAAAGTTTGGGTACATCGGTTTAGGTATTTGTACAAGTTACAAATTTAGAGCAATTTTGTTTACACGAAACAGCACATTATATGAAACAAAAACTTTCGGATCCCGGGAAACAGAATACGTTGCTTTTACTTGCGGTAGCTTTCATCGAAGGGGGTACCGTGATGGCTGCCGAGCTTCTCGGGGCCAAAATGCTCGCTCCCTTTTTCGGAACCACCATCTTTGCATGGGCAGCCGTGTTGGCTGTTACCCTGTCGGGGCTGGCTGCCGGATATTACACGGGAGGATTTTTTACCCGCAAGTACCGGGCTGAAAGGATTCTGAGGATTATCCTGATTCTTGCCGGGCTTTTGATGATACTGATGCCGGTTTGGGGGGTATGGATTATGACCGCCGTAACGCACATGGATCTGCTGCCCGGACTCCTCATCTCGCTGATGCTGTTTGTGTTTCCTCCGGTATTCTTCTTCGGGATGGTGAGCCCCCTTATTGTGCATATTCTGGTGCAGCATGTGGATCAGACCGGAAGCACGGCCGGAAAGGTGTACGCCATCTCAACGGTGGGTGGGGTACTCAACACCCTGCTGCTCGGCTTTTATATAATCCCCACCTTTGGCATCAAAGGGCCTGCCATGGCATACGGTGCCCTTATCCTGTTATCGGTGCTGCTGATTTTGCCCAAGAAGATCAAGCCTTCGGTGGTGCTTCTGGTAGTGGCTGCAGCACTGGTTTCCATGGGGGTACAGGCCGGCAAAGGGAAGCAGGATTCGGGACGATTCTCGGTGCTGTACGCCTCAGAAGGGATCCTGGGGCAGGTGAAAGTGGTGGATATCAAAGGGATGGCGGTAAATGGAAAACCGATGGAGCCCCGCGGTCTGCTGGTGAACAATACATGGCAAACGCTTTTCAATAAATCCGATAACGAAAACCTGCTCGACTACGTTTACTTTATGGAGCCGATCCTGAGTAGTTTCACAGGGAAGCAGGGAAATGCCCTGCTGGTCGGTCTCGGAGGCGGAATGCTGGCCCGCGAAATGGCCAAAACCGGAATGGATGTGGAAGTAGTGGAGATAGACGGGAGGCTGAAAACGCTGGCGCGAAGGTTTTTCAATCTCGATCCTTCGCTCGAGATCATCATCGACGATGGCCGGCACTACATCAACCAGACGCAAAAGAACTACCGGCTCGTTGTGCTGGATGCCTTCCTGGGGGAGAATGCCCCGTGGCACCTGCTCACGAAAGAGTGCTTTGAAACCATCGGCAGCAAACTGACCCCCGACGGGATGCTGATGATCGAGTTTTTCGGACACATCAAAGGAGAACAGGGGCTGGGTGCCAGGTCGGTAATGAAGACGCTGCAGAAGAGCGGCTTTCAGGTGCATCTGATCGGCACCCGCAAAGGGGATGCCCCCGACCGCAACCTGATATTCGTAGCTACAAAAACCCCTTTTCTGTTCGAAAACCTGCTGTACAAACCGAAGCCGTATGCCCAGGAACCCATCAACGACCTGAATGAGTTTCTGGTGAATGTACCCGATAGCGAATTGAAGGATGCCGAACTGCTGACGGACAATCACCCCTCGCTGGAAAAGATGCTGGGAAAGCCGGCACTGCAATGGCGCCGGGACCTCAATGCCGTGCTCCGCGACCTGCTGCTGGAGGATGAACTGCCGATATTTTATTAATAGAGTACAAAGGGGACAGTGCTGAGGGGACAGGAGTTAGTTAAGAGTTATGAGTTATGAGTTATGAGTTAATAATTAGAAATTAGAAATTAGAAATTAATAATTAGTAATTATAACCATTTACAATTAACCATTAATCATTAACCATTGAGCCCCCTCCGAAAAGTCAACCAAACCCCCAGAACTGAAAATCAGACTGATTAGACTTTTCGGAGTGTACTCACCATTTGATCTTTAAACTTTAATCCTTGATCTTTGAACTTTGATCCTTGATCTTTGAACATTCGAACATTTGAACATTTGAACGCTTTCATTGCCTCCCCAGCACCGTGCGAATGCTGAAATAGTTCGGGGCTCCGGCAAGGTGCTGCCGACTGCGGCTGAAGTCGAATTGGTACTTACCCAGTTTCAGTCCGATGCCCCAGGTAAAACCGGCGATTCCCATTTTCGACTGCACCCCCGATTCCTGACGGGTGCGGTAGTCGTACCCCAGCCGAAGCCGGAAGATGTTACCGGGCATGAATTCGATACCTCCGGTAACGTGGCGCATCGCTTTATCCAGGAAGTCAACCGTTTTGCTTTCGCTTTTCACATCGCCTGTAATGGGATCGACTGTAAAATCGGGATTTAGGGGATCGTTATAGGTTAAATCCCATTGATTCAATGTATTCAGCAGAACATAAAACCGGATAGGGGCGTGGCGCAGTTTGCGGCTGAGGCCGGCCGCAACCTCAAAGGGAAGAGGCTCATTTTCAT
>CAZJZF010000210.1:0-5007 GCA_964550385.1 uncultured Lentimicrobiaceae bacterium
CTACTACAATACCGCCGAGGCCGGAGAGCTTTTTTTCGAGCGGCTGAGCGGCCTGCAGGATGATTTTGTACACCTGATACTGTTTGAAGTTGACGGTGAACCAGCCGGAGGATTTATGCTGTTTACCTGCGGGATGTATGCCCACAACTTTCTCTCTGCTGTGAACGACACGGGACGAAGGGCCGGTATCAGTGAACTGATGCAGGATGTGGCGGTGGCGGCTGCCATGAAGAAGGGTTGTATATTGCTTCACCTGGGGGGTGGCAGCACCCGGAATCCTGAAGATACATTGCTGAAATTCAAATCGGGTTTTTCGAAAGAGCGAGCCACCTTTTATATTGGGAAAAAGGTGCACAATCTTCAGATCTACAACAAGGTTATGGAGGACTGGAAGCAGAAAAACCCCGGATTGGCCCAAAGAGTTGGGCACAGGTTGCTGGCTTACAGGGAAATATCAAATTAACCGCCTGATCAAACTATTATTGAGTCCACTCCGAAATTCACAAAAATAAGACTGCCACAAAGGCTCTAAGACACAAAGAATCACTATGGATTAAAGATCAATAATTTAGAATTTATTTGTCTTCGTGTCTTTGAGTCTTTGTGGCATAAAAAACCCTTATCGGAGCAGACTCATTATTTCATATTCAATCTAAGAATCAATGCAGTGGAACAGTCGTAATATTTCTTTAGTGCTTGTGGTTGCCCTCACCTCCTTCATGGGTACATTTCTGGTATCGGCGGTCAACCTGGCATTGCCTGCCATCGAAAAAGATTTTGCCCTGGATTCAGTTGCTCTGAGCCGAATTGTAACGGCTTTTCTATTGTCAACTGCTATCTTTCTGCTTCCTTCAGGACGATGGGGCGACATTTTCGGAATTCGCAGGTTGTTTATGGTGGGGGTAATCATATTTGTAATTTCTTCGCTGGGTGGCGGGCTGGCACCATCGGGTAACTGGCTGATTGTATGCAGGTTTTTGCAGGGAATTGGTGCAGCCTTCAGCAGCACTACGGGTGCGGCGATCCTCGTTTCAGCCTTCCCACCCCAATACCGGGGCAGGGTTTTGGGGATTTCGGTATCCGGGGTATATACAGGATTGGCGGCTGGTCCCTTCCTGGGTGGAATGCTGACAGAATATGCCGGATGGAGATCTATTTTCTTTTCGGGGGCTGCTCTGGGACTCCTCTGCATCATCCTGGCATGGATTTACCTTGGAAAAGACGAACCGGTTGAGCGGAATAAAATACGGTTCGATTATACCGGTACCCTGCTGTATATGCTGGGATTTGTATTGCTGGTGGAAGGCTCTTCCAGGATTCCCCAACCCACAGGATGGATCATGCTTGGAGCAGGCGCCCTGTCGCTCATCCTCTTCTGGCTGGCAGAATCGAAGATCGAACTACCGGTATTCGACACAAAACTCTTTAAAGGAAACCGCCTGTTCGCCTATTCCAGTCTGGCAGCCCTGATCAACTACAGCGCCACCTTTGCCATCGTGTTCTACCTCAGCCTCTTCCTGCAGAAAATCCAGGGATTGCCGCCCCGGGCAGCAGGAGCAATCCTGGTGGCGCAGCCGATAATGATGGCGCTGATGTCGCCACTGGCCGGCAGATGGTCCGACCGGTTCCAGCCCCGGATATTTACTTCCACAGGCATGCTTATGTGTGCAGCAGGACTTTTTGTAATGGCATTCCTTACCGCTTCAACACCCGTGTGGTTTATTGTTTCACTTCTCCTCTGGGTAGGTATCGGCTTTGCTTTCTTCTCATCTCCCAACATGAATACCATCATGGGATCGGTGCAAAAACACCAGCTGGGCCTGGCAAGCGGAACAGCATCCACCATGCGCATCGCCGGCCAGATTTTCAGCATGGCCATTGCCACCCTGTTTATCGCATTCTATATCGGAAATCAACCGGTGAAGACCGTGCCCAACGACCTTTTCCTTACCTCCATGCGCTATGGTTTTATAACGTTTGGCTTCATCTGCCTGGTGGGAGTGTGGTTTTCGATGAGAAGAGGGAGAGTATCTTTATAATGTGCCAATTAGCCAATTTGCTAATTAGCCAATTGGTTGAGGATGTTGATATTAAAACCCTGAAAGGCGAGGATATTTAGCCAATTAGTAAATTAGCCAATGCCGGAACGCAGTGGAGGCCACGCCGCAGGCGTGGTGCTGATGCCGGAAGGGAGTCGCGGATGATCTCGTTAAAAACGAGATTATGGAGGCTACCTAGCGTGGTGAAAATATGAAAATCATCATGAAGAATTGCAGTATATCAATCCGTATAAAACTTTGATTATATTTGACCTGACGATCAGTTAACCAAAAACTTAAATCTCAATCGATGAAAAGAATTATTTTTCTGACCCTGGCAGCCCTGGTGATGGTCACCACGGCATGCAAAAAAGATGACGACAAGGATGATGACAATATAAAGGATACGGTACTGAAAGCTGAGATCCATACCGTGAAAGGTGTGATGAAGGTAGAGTTCTTTGCTAATGACGCACCCAAAACTGTAGACAACTTTGTTAAGCTGGCCAAAGCAAAGTTTTACGACGGGCTGACTTTTCACCGCGTGATTCCCAATTTTATGATCCAGGGTGGGTGTCCGAATGGCGATGGCACGGGTGGACCAGGATATACCATTCCTTGTGAAACCAGTGGAGGAAATCAGTATCACGACAGAGGTGTGCTTTCTATGGCTCATGCTGGAAAAGACACCGGAGGATCCCAGTTTTTCATCTGCCATAACAGGCAAAACACTGCCCATCTTGACGGTGTTCACACTGTTTTCGGTAAAGTTTACGAGGGTGTCGAAGTCGTAGACCTGATTCAGAAGGACGATCTGATTAACAAGATCGTGATCATTGAGGAGTAGCTCGTGGAGGTCTTACGACAGATGCCATAAAGGCCATGGCCCCAATGGTAAAGTAGCCGGTAACCACATCCATTCGGCCGGCATCAATATATTGTGTAATCCATTGCTGAACAGACTGTTCTGTTTTTTCGTTGTCGAGGAGCATAGGGTTGTTTCAGATTGTAATCGTTTGTGAGAGTAAAAGGGTTGGCAGAAGGTAATAAAAACCAGCCCTATGGGTGGCCAATGAATTCCCAAAAATAAGAATTCTATAATATTGATGAAGGTGAAGATTGGGGTTTAAATTTCAACAATCTCAATCTACAATCATGTCACCCCTTCGGGGTTCTTATTTAGCGGATGGTTCCCTTGCGCTATAATCCTAACACCCCTTCGGGGTTAAAAATTGGCTAATTGGCACATTGACTAATTGGCACATTATCCTCACCCCTTCGGGGTTCTTTGGTAGAACGCATCATCCCTTGTGCTATAATCATGTCATCCCTTCGGGGTTTTATTAGCACATTAGCACATTTCCACATTAGCACATTAGCACATTATCCTCACCCCTTCTGGGTTAGAACTCAACTCTCTCAACTCCCTCAACCTCCTAAACGACTAAACAGCTAAACAACTCAACAAACTTTTTGCATACCGGATTGTTTGGTGCAAAAACCATTACCAATTCTTCAAGATATGCATCGAAAAATTGTGATGATCATTATGCTGATGCTTGCCATGAGGGCTTTGCACGCACAGGATCTGGGCCTCAGCCTGGCGTATGCACCCATGAGGCCGCTAAACCACATCATCGACCGTTACAATGATACCCGCCCCTGGATCGATGAACCCATGTCGCACATCCGATTCCTGCCCGGATTTACCTTCAGCCTGGGGGTCTCCAACTGGGATGATGCGTTTGGATATGAGGCTTTTGCCTGGAAGTATCAGCGCCAGACTGTTTCGTCGGGTTACGGCGGAACCGGCTACCGCAAACTCCGTGTGCGCATGACCACACTCTCCATCATAGGAGGTACCTGGTTCCCGGTGAAAAATGATACTTACAAACTGGGATTGGGTGTTCGGCCGGTAGAACTTTCCATCTTTAAAGTTAAGGGGAAAACCCAGGCCGACGAGAAATGGCAGGTGCACTTTGCTTCCCCAGTGGTTTTGTTCATTCCCCTCTCGGCTTCTTCAACGGTGTTTGTGGAATATCTCCGGCGGATGAAAGACTCCAGGACCGCCTGGAAAGTGAGGCTCTACTGGCAGGCACCCTGGTGGCAGGGACAGGAGATGATCTATGTAAATCAGGTGCTTAACCCCGGCACCTATAACGATACCTGGCAGGACCAGGAGATGGGGATTGGCAATATTGGATTGCAATTTCTTATTACAGGAGGGAATTGATTATGAAAAAGCCGATCACAATAGCACTACTGGCGCTTTTACCCCTGGCTTTGTGGAGCCAGAAATACGATGGCATCAGGCTCAGTTACCATGCAGGCCCCACCGCCCACTGGTGGAATCCCGAACCGTTCAACAATTTCGTAGCCTCCTACAACACCTATCTGGCTAATAATCTGGAGGATCCTTTAACCGAATTTGGCGGACTCACCACCGCATTCTCCAGAGGTTTTGGGGGCTGGACAGAATCCAATGGCTTTATCTTCGGGATGGATTACCTCAAATCGCAGTTCTCCCCCACCGTCCAATCGGCTTTTAAAAATGGCAGAGGGAACCTGATAGAACTGGAATTTACCGACTGGATGGTAAATGTGGAGCTCGGCAAGCGGTTTGCCACACGGTGGGTGATCAACAGCATTACGGGTGTAAACCTGCGAAGCGGAGTGGTGCGTGTGAATATTATCCATTTCGATGGATCTTTATCGCAGGGTGATGAGTTCTACTTCGCGGGCATTTACCGAAGCGTAGTGCAAAGCGACTTCACCCTTGGTGCTAAGCTCAGATTGGACCTGACACCTTATGCCTCCCTGACCATCAGTGGTATCCGAACCATTCCGTTCTTCGATTCTGATGGAAGCGCCAGCCTTCGAACCTTCGAAGATGGAAGACCGGGAAAAGCAGCGTCGACCATTGTTTTTCCGGCCGATTACCAAAAATATGAAGAGAATGCCCAGAACG
>CAZJZF010000211.1:0-5001 GCA_964550385.1 uncultured Lentimicrobiaceae bacterium
ATTGATTTGTAGGGTCAAGGCATGCCTTGACCCTACAAATCAATGCATGCCTTGACCCTACAAATCAGGGTTCCATATTGAGAAAATACGGATCATTCGGCCTCGGATTGCTGTATTTTGGGTCAGTCAGCAACACATTGTCGGTTAGGGTCAGCAGAAAAGATTTCAACCTTGCCATCTGAATGGGATTCAGGTTCATGCCGTTACTGTATGGGGGTTGCACTTTGTGCATCAGTGAGTGGGCATAAGGAGAGTATTTCAGACCGGAATTGTAGAATTCCAGCACATCATCCAGGGTTCTGAATCGACCATCGTGCATATAGGGTCCCTGATGCTCGATGTTGATGAGGGTAGTGGCTTTATAGGCACCCAGATCCTGAGGGTCTTTGGTTACAGCGTAACGGTCTCTTGGATCTGCACAGGGGCCGGTAAAACAAGTATCTTTGGCATTGTTGTAAAACATATTTGTAGTAAACAAGGGAACCCCTTCCGAACCATGGCAGTGGAAACAGTCGGCACCCGATTCTGTTGTAAACAGCACATAGCCAAGCCTTTCGTCGGTTGTAAAAGCATCTTCACCACGGAATACCTTGTGCGCTTTTGAGTTATAGGAGATGATGGTACGGATAAATTGTGCAATAGCTTTAGCCATTCGGTCATAGGTGATTTCCGGGGTGCCAAAGGCAGCCTCAAACATCGGTGGATACATCGGTATGGTCTTCAGCAATGCCACAGTTTTATCCGGATGGCCATTCATTTCATGTGGAGCAGCGATCCCCATCCAGGTCAGAGATTCAATATTCTTCATGTGGTATTCCGAAGTAGCTGCAACGCCGTAGGCCACACTGCCCATATTGGTATTCCCTTTATGAATTAACCCGTTCCACAGGTACCCTTCATTGTTCCAAATCAGGTTGAACAGAGGCAGCGTGGTATGTGGGGTTTTCTTGCCGGTAAGTCCCCAGGGACGTCCATCGGGATCTGTATATTTAGGATGGTCTGTGCCGATATCAAAAGCCCTCGACTGCCGGTGGCAGCTGGCGCATGACATGAGTGAATCGGGATCGGTGCGCCCCGACAATCTTCCGTCGTAAAACAAATGGCGCCCAAGTTCAACTCCTTCAATGGTTAAAGGATTGTCATCCGGAATATTCATTTTGGTGGGATATCCGGGTGGAATCACAAAATTGTAAGGGGTTGCTTTCCAGATTTTATCTGGATCATCTTTGCAGCCCAAAAGGGTTATCAGTGCCAATCCAATGACCAGTAATGAAAATTTGATAGATTTCATGTTTGCCTCCTTACCTGATATTTCCGGCGGTGAATACATTGTATCCGTTCTCTTGTATAGTCTTCATCGCATCCTGGTTCTCCATGGTGTAATTGCCCCATACGTTGTGATCCCAGGTGTGCGGATCTTTAAACCATTCCTCAATATTCATGATAATATCGAAGCTGATTACCTGATCTTTGGCAACAGTGAAACCACTGTTGGGGATGTTTACTTCGAAATCATTGTGAACGAAACCAAGGATTGAATCTGTATTATGTGAATTAGGCGGGTAAATCTGCCCGATACCTAAATGGAAATTGAATGCAACCATCACAGAATCAATATATTTTCCGTTCAGTTTTAAATAATGATAACCACCGCCTAAAACTTCAGGCCAAACCATATTTGCTTCCGGAGGATTAACATACATGAATGACTGGTTCTTGGCAGCTGGTATGCCAAAGGTGAAGGATACACCTGTATAGGTACCTACCGGAACCGGATCTGCAACCTGCCATTCCCAGGTACCCGGAAGATCTGTGTCCACATAGTAGATATCGATTTCCTTGTTTAGAACCACTTTGCCTCCATCCGATTTGTGCAGGGTGACATCTGTGATAAAGTACTGTATCTCGTTCACCTGATAATGATTCCCGGCTTCATTGATATAAATGGTGGTATCACACACCAGCGGGTTTCCATCGCAGTGATGGAGGAATTTAAATACCAGCTTGCCTGCCGGATCGGTTATCACCGGGTCATCGGGTTTGCATCCGGTTGTAACCATAAGAAGGGCGAAAACAGCCGGCACAAGGATCAAAATGATTCTTTTCATGTTGGTGTCAGTTTTTTTACAAAGGTACTTAAAATCTGTTATTAGACTCCACATCCGCGTCTGGGTTTAATCCCATAAACGAAAAGCCACCCCGAATCAGGATGGCTTTTCGCGATGATAAATAATGGAGAAAAGATGCTCTAAAGCAGAATTAAAAGGGCACCACTCCCGAACGTTTTACCCTGAACAGGGTGTCGCCGATAGACTGATCGTAACCATAAGACTCCTTGTAGGTTTTTCCGTCAATCAGAATTCTGAATTTGAATTTGGTAGGCACAAGTTCGGCATCTTTGAACTCAGCCCACAGGTACACAAGATCTCCCTGCGTTCCATCAAAAGAGTAGGTCCATATTTCGCCATCATTTACTGGTGTGATATTTTGCGTCTGGGTTTCTCCCAACTCGTTCATGTATGCCATTTTATAGGGTTGCCCCAGACCTGTAATCAGGTAGGTTACTTTTCGTGCTTCATAATCTTTGCTGCATCCAACGAATATCAGCAATACAGCCAGTGTCATCAGTATTTTTTTCATGGTTTTCATTTTTTTCGATTGTTAAATGGTTATGATGGCGTTGATGTAGAATACCCGGCCGGGCTCGTAGAAATTCAGAGAGCTGCCGATGATCCTGCGGCTCAGGTGTTCGTAGTAGGCGGTGTTCATGAGGTTGGTGACCCCACCCGATAACGTAAGGTATTGATTGTGTTTGTAAGCTACATTCACTCCAATAATATTGAATCCTTCGGTAGGGTTTTCGAAATAGGCTCCTGATATCCTCTCCTGGGCAGCCACCATACGCCAGGTAGCTGATGTGATAAGTTTACCATCGAACATCCGGTAGCGTAGCATCGCGGTCATTTCGAATGGGGGGATCTCCGATGCTGGGTCCTCAGCCAGTAGCGTATCACCAGTGACCGATTGCAAGGGCGGTTTGGTTGGATCAATAATGGGCTTGGTGGTATTATAGATCACTCCATGAGTGTAAGATGCTATTAATGAGCCTCCGAGGTTGTACTTTTCAGGGGTTTTCAAGGCAACTTCAAATCCCATGAAAATGGCTGTTTCGAAGTTTTTAAAACGCTTTACCCCTAAAACATTGTCAGTTAAAGGTTTCTGTTGCGCAACCGGAATTCTTTCTCCACTGATATAGTCCTGCACATAGGACCAGAAAACCGTAAAGTCAGCCCCTCCGAATTTGGGATGGTTGTATTTTGCGTTCAGGTCCACCTCATTGTTCACTTCAGGCTTCAGTGAAGGGTTGCCCATATACTCGAAGTTATCGTAACCAACAGGCAGCGATACGATGAAGCGTTCCAGCATATTGGGGAACCGGGTGCCTCTTCCGGCTGCAAGGCTTACATTGAATTTTTCGTTGAAATTATAGGTCAGACCACCGCTGAAGCTCAATGCCGTATAGTGGCTGTCGGTAGTATCAATACTGATAAGAACCGGAGGCGGAGTTCCCATCCCATAAAGCCTGATGGAGTCAGAGGTAGCATCGTTGATGTCGAAACGAAGAGCTCCGATAACATCCAGCCGTTTAAAGCGTTTTTTGTATTCTGCAAAGAAACCCAGTTCACTGATTACCGCATTGTTCCATAGCTGTTCGGTTTTTACTGGGACTTTACCATTAATGGGCATTTGCATAATCATCACCTTAACCCTTTCTCCGTCTTTGGTGATGGTTTTCTGATCGGCTCCCACGTACAGGTGGCCTCCTCCCAAGTTCAGACCTGCTTCGAATCTGCCACCCAGAACATCGGCCAGAACGGTCGCTGTAGCCGCGGTAGTGTCAGAAAAAGGTTTCTGCGTGGTGTCCATACCGTGATTTACCGCTGTTGAATAGATTTTCAGGTCGAGAGAATTAATCAGATCATTAATCTTTCCAACCTTATAATCCAATGAGAGTACTTTGCTGTCGTCGCTCCGATCGTCCATCGGAAGTGATGGAAACATGATCCCTTTGCTCATGCTCTGGCTCCAGCTCAGCATTACCTCATGGTTGCGGAAAGGCCTGAATCCCAATGCCCCCTTGTAACCGAATTTATGGTGGTCGGTCTGGTAACGCATCCCATTGCCGTCGGTATAATCACCGTATTTCTGATTGTAGGCCGATACCAGGAAATAATACCGCTGACTACCGCCTGATACATTAACATATTCACGGTTTCCCATCCAGTTCGACTCAAAAGCTTTAACCCCTTTGACTTTTACATCAAACCCATCATTTGCAACCGGCTTTACTGGCACCAGATTTACAACACCACCGAAGATAGCCCCATAGCGCAGAGCAAAAGGCCCTTTCAGTACCTGCATTTCTGCCATGTCGTCCAGGGCAATATGGGATGTGGTAGGATCCATTCGGTTGGGGCAACCCCCTTCGATGGCAATAGCGCCGTCCATCAATATGGTCAACTGTGAATACTTAAAACCTCTGACAACCGGATCGATATTTACGGCACCCTTTTTAATTCCGCTCACATTTGGAAGCATCCGGAGCTGATCGCCGATATCACGTACCGGCATCATCTCAATCTCCCCTTTGACAAGGGTGTGTTGAATATAGGGAATTTCCCGGATGTATTTCTCTTTCACAATTACCATTTTCAGCATGTTCGGGGCTGGATCCAGGTATAAATCCACCTGCTTACGCTCTCCGGCTTCGAGGTTTACATTAAGTTCTCTGATATCGTAATTGATGTGACTGGCCGAAACCTGGTGCCGACCTGTACTCAGATGTCCGGTTTCATAGGCTCCCAGATTGTTGGTGGTAGCAGTCAGCCCCGAAGGGGAAAAGGTAACAATGGCTCCCGTAAGCGGTTTTCCGGTTTTCGCGTCTAGCACCTTGCCATATAAAGTGGCATCCTGCCCTCTGGCTATACCTGCAGCAAGCAG
>CAZJZF010000212.1:0-5000 GCA_964550385.1 uncultured Lentimicrobiaceae bacterium
CGCCGGTTTGTGCATTGATAGTGGCAGCAACATTGTTGGGGTTCTGCAGCGGACCCGGCAAAGGTGAATTAAAGGTATAACCTGGATTAAAGGTTGTAATTGGGGTATTGATACCTGTATTAAGAGGGGTATCCCAGCTGTATGCCAGTGAGTCAAGCTCCACATCGGATGCCACATGATTGTATTGATAAGGATATCCGGTACAGATAACAGTAGAGGGTCTTTCGTCAAATTTGGGTGAGTTATCGAAACAAGTACTCACATTGGTATTGTTGTAGGGATACATCCATGCTCGAAGGTACCAGGAAAGGCTGGAGGAATTGGCGATATTGGTACATGGGTTCCGGCAGCAACTGGTGTAACCGAAGTACCAGCCGGAAACAGGGGGTATCCCGGTGAGTGGCACCCCGTTAGGGTAGGAGCCATCGGAAGTGTATACATGCTCCTCTACCCTTCCGGTGTTTGACACCGACCCAGCGGTTCCACAGGTGAGATAGGGGCCACCCGGGCAACTGCATACGGGAGACATGTCGGTTATAGAGATGCGGTTCATGGTAATGCTGGCAAAACCCGGGGCATTGGACTGCAGAGTGGCTGTGGCACCGTAGTTGATCCCGGCGCACTCACGGTACACTTTCATCACAAATCTGAAGTTGCCCTGGGGGGTACAGGTCCAGGTAATTTCCCCTCCCATGTAGTGGCTGGCATTCGCAGTATTGGAAAGCAGCAGCAAGGGGAGAAACAGCAGCAGCGTAAAAATTCTCTTCATCGTTATTGATTTTTAGGGAATAAAAATACAATATTTTGTTTATTCGTTTAGTCGTTTATTCGTTTAGTCGTTGAGCTAACTACAAGTTATGATGGTAAGTTTGGCAGGGTCGAGGTATTCTGATACAAAATGCGAAATATCTTCAGGGGTTAACCCATTGATCTGATGAAGATAATGCTCCGGCCAGTTTCCGGGAAGGCTCAGACGGTCGAGGGTGGCAAGGAGATTCAGCTGACTGAATTCTTCACGGGTCTGCCGAAGTAAATTTCCGGTGAGATATTGTTTTACCGTTGTCAGCTCCTCTTTTTCAACCGCTTCGGAGGATAGCCGATGGATTTCCCTGCCAATTTCATGGAGCGAATCTTCAAGATGCATTGCTCCTACTTCTGCCGAAATATACAAGTAAGAGCCTGACAAAAGGGTCTTTATGCCGGCACCAACTCCAAAGGCATACCCTTTGTCCTCGCGGAGGCGTGCCATCAGCCTTGAGCTGAAATATCCACCCAGCAGTGTAGAGGCCACTTTGGCAACACTGTAAAGCGGATTGGACTTCCCAAATACCGGGCGTCCCATCAGTATGCTTCCGCGTGTGTCGTCGCCGAGGGAAATGTGAATCCGTGAACCGCAGGAACCCTGAACAGGTGCAGTATTGTGCAGACTCGCCATTTTTTCCGGCAAAACTGACCCGGGGGTGAGTGTTCCAAAAGCACCTTCTGCCATTTCAACTGCCCTTCCGGTATCGTGCACGGCAAGATAAAGTGAAACGGGAGCATGGGTCCTCATCTTTGCCCAGAAATTGTTAAGATGTTCTTTATCAATACCCGGAAAGTCATCCTGGAGACGCGGCCTTCCCAGAGGATGATCCCTGAAAATCTGCGCCAGAAATTGTTCCGAGGCCAGGTTATGCGATTTTCGCCTTCCTGACTTCCAGTTTCCGAAAAGGATCTCTTTCTGCCTGACAACTTCTTCTTCGGTAAATTCAGGAGATTCGATCATCCTTGCAAGCAACGGCAGAAAATCACCGAGGTCTTTTTCTGGAAGAACTGCTGTGATAGTGCTGTGATCGGGTGCTGCAGCAGCAGACAGGATGGCTCCGGTTTCCGGCATGCCTGCAAATCTGATACAATTGGCGTGGTTTGATACAGACCCGCAAAGCGGCAAAGCCATTTGGGCAAGAAGCTGATTTGCGGCAAAAAAATCTGCGTGGCTGAAATTCAGCACAACTCTGGCCAGAGCAGGTTTGGCAGTCTGCAGAAGAGCCATGGACATTCCATTGGGCATAACCCTCCTGTCAATCAGGGGCATGAGTGTTGCAGCCCCGGGACTTGCTATAGTTTTCGTTTCCTGCATAACCCTGTGTTTTACCGGATGATTGTAATCGTACCCTTCCGGACATAGGGAAACCCCAGTTCATCCCGAAAGGAAACGGTATATACACATACCTGATCATGAACGATATCTCCGTCAAAACGTCCATCCCATCCACTCTCAATATCTTCCGATTCAAACAACAGCATGCCTGTCCTGGAGAAAATCTGCATTTTATACTCTTTTACCGGTGCATTGTTTTTGATCACCGGTCGGAAGATGTTGTTTTGTCCGGCACTCAACGGAGCAAAAGCATTGGGAATGAAAACCTCCAGTTTTTGGCTATGGCTGCTACCAGTAGAGTCGTTTACCGGATCAGATCCTTCAATTTTTGCTGGTGAACGATCAGGTATCCGGGGTGTCGGTTTGGGATCGGCAGCTGGTTTTGTCAGGTTTTCGGCTGCAGTTTGAACCGGAGTGACAGTTCGCGGTTGGGTAGATTGAACCTGCTGGGTTCCGGTCACAGGGGTGGGGGTGGTGGCAGAAAGGGTGGACGGAGTGGAAGAAGCAGGTTTGGGGTTTGAATCAGAACCTGTTATATTCCCGGCTGATTCCGGACGGTTTTCAGTAAAAGATTCGGTGTCTGTATTTTGACCTGCAGTGTTTTCACTGTGTGAGACTGCCGTGTGGGGCAGATCACTCTGACCTGATACCAACGAGCCGGAATCAGGGGTGTTGAATTCCGATTTTGGCAGAAGCCACAGCAGTGATGACACTACCACGATGGCAGCAGCCCCCTGCCAGAAGTACCTTTTCCAGGAGGGCTTTGCTACAGGCACCGGGTTGGCTGCCTCAATATTCTTCCAGATTTCAGGGGAGGGTTTTACCGAAAACTCTTCGAATCGTTCCCTGAACCGGATCTCACTTTTAGATTTCATATTCATAAACAGGCATTTAGCGCATTTCTTTTTCGTCGATCAGTTTCTGGAGCATCCTGCTTGCTTTCATCAGCTGCGATTTTGAGGTGTTCACCGACACACGCAGCATTTTTGCGATTTCGGAATGTGCATAGCCTTCAATCTCATAGAGGTTGAAAACTGTGCGATAACCGGGAGGGAGCGACCTGATGAGCCCCAAAAGCTCATCCATTTCGAGGGTTGCCGTGGCAGCCACCGCTGGCTGTTCACCTTCCGGGAGGTCGTCGATGTCGGACAGGTAACGGCTCGCTGAGATTTTCTTCAGGTGGTTGAGGGCGGTATTCACCATGATCCTCCTGATCCACCATTCAATCGAACCTTCTCCGGTGAAGGTGCCGATATACCGGAACACCCGTATAAAGGCATCCTGCATCACATCTTCCGCATCCCCGGCATCATCGCAGTAACGAAAACAAAGACCTAGCATCCGCGGAGCAAAGTGGTCATAAAGTGCTTGTTGTGCCTTTCGGTCGCCCTTTCTGACCCCATCCACAATCTCTTTTTCCTGAAACATTCTTTTGCTTTGCTCGGGTGTAAGACAATAAACTGCCGGATTCGGGTGTCTGGAGATTAAAATTTATTATGCAAATAAGTGCATATTACTGAATTTCAATGCTCTGAAATTCAATATAAACTCCGATTGGTGCGGTTTATAAGGATACAAAAGTAGATAATTGGCTTTACCCGGTAAGATAAAACCGCTACCTTTGTGCAGTCAAAATCATAGCGATCATCATTTTATCAAAATAAACCAATCCTATTATGAAAAAAGACAAGCAGATCTTTGAGCTGATTGACATGGAACTGGACAGGCAAACCGAAGGGATTGAGCTGATAGCTTCGGAAAATTTTGTCAGCAATCAGGTATTGAAGGCGATGGGTTCGGTACTCACCAACAAGTATGCTGAAGGGTACCCCGGAAAGAGGTATTACGGTGGTTGTCAGATTGTTGACCAAACTGAACAGTTGGCCATCGACCGTGCCAGAGCCCTTTTTGGTGCCGAATATGCCAACGTTCAGCCCCATTCAGGTGCCCAGGCAAATGCAGCCGTATTTTTTGCCGTTATGAAACCCGGTGACACTTTTCTGGGTCTCGACCTGTCCCACGGAGGTCACCTCTCGCACGGTTCTCCGGTAAACCTCAGCGGCATCAATTACAATGCGATCCATTATCACGTGAAAGAGGATACGGGAAGGGTAGATTACGATGAAATGGAGAAACTTGCACTTGAACACAAGCCCAAGCTGATTGTGGCAGGTGCATCGGCCTATTCGCGCGACTGGGATTATGAGCGGATGAGAAACATCGCCGATAAGGTGAACGCTTTGCTCATGGCCGACATTGCCCATCCGGCAGGCCTCATTGCCAAGGGTTTCCTTACCGATCCCATGCCGTGGTGCCACATCGTTACCACAACAACGCACAAAACCCTGCGCGGACCTCGCGGGGGTATGATCCTGATGGGCAAAGATTTCGAAAATCCATGGGGACAAACGACACCGAAGGGGGAGATTAAAATGATGTCGCAGGTTCTGGACTTCGCGGTATTTCCGGGACAGCAGGGTGGGCCGCTGGAGCACATCATCGCAGCCAAGGCAGTGTCGTTTCACGAAGCCCTCTCAGACGACTATCTGAATTATATTCATCAGGTTAAGAAAAACGCAGCGGTTATGGCTGAGGCATTTATGGGCAAAGGATACCACATCATTTCCGGCGGTACCGACAACCACTCAATGCTGATTGACCTGCGCAGCAAGTTTCCCGATATCACCGGAAAACAGGTTGAAAACACCCTGGTTAAGGCAGATATTACCGTGAACAAAAATATGGTTCCTTTTGATTCCCGTTCGCCGTTCACGACCTCCGGCCTGCGTGTGGGCACACCTGCCATCACCACCCGAGGAGTTAAAGAGGATCTTATGCCTGTAATCGTTGACCTGATCGA
>CAZJZF010000213.1:0-4994 GCA_964550385.1 uncultured Lentimicrobiaceae bacterium
ATCAATAAAATGAAAACAATGAGCATTTTAAAAGTTACCTCCCTGTCCATTGTGGCCTTTCTGTTCAGCATTACCAATACAAATGCACAGACCATTGAAGAGGCAGCTGACCTTTATAATCAAGCAAACCCCCTGATTACCAGTGGCGACAACCTCGGAGCCATTGCAAAGCTGGAAGCTGTCATCACTATATGCGATATCATAGCTGATAGTGCTGCCTTAGATTTGAAAACCAAAGTGGTTGATGTTCTTCCAAAACTTTTTTACAACCACGCAAAGTCACTTTTTGACAAAAATCTCCTGGATGAGTCTATCAATGCCTACCTGAAAACCCATGAGATCGCCATCAAGTATCAAAACAAAGAGATTGATGAGATGACCACCGGAGCGCTGGCACAACTCTATCTGAAGGCGGGCAATGACCTTTACAAGGGAAAAAGCTATACTCCTGCCATCGAAAATCTGAAAAAATCGCTTGAATATGATGCTGCCAATACTGCCACCATGCTGCTGATCGCTGAAAACTACCGCAGACTCGACAGCACACAGGAGATGCTGGGATGGTACCGGATGACGATCGAAAAAGCGGGTAAAAACGACAAAAATGCCCCCAAAGCTTCAGAACGGATTATGGGGCATTACATGACCACCGGAGCAAAATTGCTTAACCAGAAAAATACTACCGAAGGGATTAAATACCTGGATTCAGCTGCCACCTACGGACAATCTGGCGACCTTTATTATTACTATGCAGTGGCTTACAATGCTCAGCAGCAATACGACAAATCCATTGAAGCAAGCCAAAAGGCTATCGCTCTGGAATCCAATAATCTGGAAAATGTGGCGAAATACAATTTCGAGATAGGCACAGCCTGGTATGGCAAAAAAGACAATGCCAAAGCATGTGAGTACTACAAACTTGCCAACTTCGGCAAAACAGGTCTGAGGGCTGAACCGATGTTAAAGAGCCTGAAGTGCAAGTAGTCCTAGGGTTACCCCTGACATCTGACAGATAGTTACATCAAAGAGGTGATTTATAACCGGAGGGCGTGTCTTAAAAGCACGCCCTCTTTGTTTTTTATTTCATTATCCTCATTTCACTAATAAACATACGTATTGGGTTAATTGTTACTTTTGAGGTTCGAAAATCACAATAACCCCATGAAAAAGTTAACAACGTTTGTAAGTATGGTTATACTCCTCGGTGCTGCCTCTGGAGCTGCAGCGCAAAAACCATTCAATCCTCCGGGAACGCCATTCCGCCCCTTTGTATTCACGTGGCATGGAAACACCCTTACCGACGGTTACCAGTGGCTGGAAGACAAGAGTACGCCTGAAGTGATTGCCTGGACCCGTGCCCAGCACGATGCCACCGACAAATACTTCGCTGCAGCATACCAGCACATTCCCGGCATCCGGGAAGAGCTTACTGCTTTCATCGACCGAGACATCCGAAGCGCAATCCGTCCCGTTGGTGATCGTCAGTTCTTCACCATGAAAAAAAAGGGGGATAAGCAGTCGAAGTTATACACCATCCTGAAAGGCAAAGAGGTGATGATTTTTGACCCTGTGAAGATTGATCCAGATGGAAAAGCCTCCATCAACGGTATCAGTTACACCCGCATGGGGGAGAAAGCTGCCATTTCGGTGCAATTCTCGGGGAAGGAGATCAATACGGTATATATCATCGATACCAAAACAGGCAAAGAGGTGGCAAAACCCATTGAGGGACTGCGTGGTTTTTCATGGTGCCGCGATGAGCAGTATGCCTATATTACGGTTGGCACCAAGGAGATGCTTGAAAAACAGGTGCCTCTGCAAACCTGGTTGCACAAAATCGGAGATGACCGTAAAAACGATAAATTCCTCATCGCCCCTGCCGATGCCAAAAACTCGGCAGGTTATTGGGATGAGACCTACAGCGATGTTACTTTTATCAGTGAGGGGGATTTCTACTCCAATACCCTTAAAATCCTGCGTCCGGGAATAAAAGAACCGGTTCAGATCTATTCTTCGCAAAAGTTTAAAGCCAATCCCGAAGCCATTGGCAGCAGATTGTGGATTATGACCAACCATGAAGCTCCCAACTTCAAAATCATGATCGCTGATGTGAACAAACCGGAATTTAAGCACTGGCAGGAGTTTTATCCGGAAAAGGAGACGGTTCTGAAAGACTATGCCATATCGGAGAAGTATGTGTTTATCGTTGATCAGAAAGATGTTATGCGCAGATTGTTCCGATATGACATGACGGGAAAACTGCTGGGAGAGGTGCAGCTGCCTGAACTGGGAAATATCTCGTCGGTGGCATATTACCGCGATTCCAAACTTCTGCTGGTGAGCATCAGTACTTTCTTTGCACCTGCAAAGGTTTATAAGCTTGATGAAGAGACCCTTCAGTGGACCATTTACTACGAAGAAACCAGCCCCATCGACACCAAAGATCTGGAAGCCAGGGTAGTATTCTATCCTTCAAAGGATGGCACTAAAGTTCCTTTGTTTATCCTCCACCGCAAAGGCCTCGTACTGGATGGCAATAACCCTACCCTGCTGTATGGTTATGGCGGATTCAATATCGGCATTTCTGTTTCCTATGTGGGAACTGCAGCTTCATTTATCAAGCGTGGCGGGGTTTACGCTATTGCAGGCATCCGAGGGGGAGATGAATATGGTGAACAATGGCATCTTGATGGAATGATGTACAAAAAGCAGAACACCTTTGATGATTTCATTGCTGCAGCTGAATACCTGATTGCAGAAAAGTACACCCGACGCGACAAACTGGCCATACGGGGAGGGAGCAATGGCGGATTGCTGATTGGTGCCGTAATTACCCAAAGGCCTGATCTCTTCAAGGCAGCTGTATGCCAGGTGCCGTTGCTCGATATGATCCGCTATCACAAATTCCTTATCGCGCGATACTGGATTCCTGAATATGGTGATGCTGAAACAAATCCCGGGGATTTCAGCAATATACTTTCCTATTCACCGCTGCATAACATCCGGGCAGGGATTAATCATCCCACAACGCTGGTGGTAGCAGGTGAAAATGACACAAGGGTAGATCCTCTTCACGCCAAGAAATTCGTAGGCGCCTTGCAGAATAATCCCGGCCAGATCAGCCCCATTATGCTTCACATGGATTTCGACAGTGGCCACGGTTCGGGAAAATCAACCTCCCAGCAAGTGGACGAACTGCAGTTTGTTATGGAATTTTATATGAATGAACTTGGTATGCAATAAAATATGATGCCTTACGGTAATAAGTCTGTATCTTTGTTAAAGAAAACAGGTTGCTGCAAACACCGGAATGAATTCTGAAACTGAATATTGAAATGAAAAAAGGTATTGCAGCATTGCTTATCCTCTGGCCACTCCTGTACGGGACGCTTTCCGCCACACACAACAGAGCGGGGGAAATTACCTACAGGCACCTGGGTGGCTATACTTATGAGGTAACCGTTCTGACGTATACCTTTACTCCCAGCCTTGCCAACCGCGACTCCCTGAAGGTGAACTGGGGTGATGGTACCCCGCTGGCAACCGTTTACATCGACAAAAAGGTTTTCCTCCCCAACAATGTACGTTACAACACTTACATAGGTACGCATACCTATCCCGGAGCCGGTACCTACATCATCTCCATGGAAGATCCCAACCGGAATGGCGGTGTCGTCAACATCCCCAACTCTGTCAATGTCCCTTTTTATATTGAATCCAAGCTCATTATTAATCCGTTTCTAGGGCCCAATTCTTCGCCTGTACTTCATGCACCTCCAGTCGACAACGCCTGTCTGGGGTATCCTTTTATGCACAACCCTGCTGCCAATGACCCGGATGGTGACAGCCTCTCCTATTCACTCATCATTTGTAAAGGAGAAAATGGCAAAGACATTGGCAATTATACCTATCCGGCAGCCTCAGCCTTCCTCGGTATCAATGCGGTAACTGGTGATTTTCTCTGGGATGCCCCACAGCTTAATGGTGAATTCAATTTTGCCCTGCTGATTGAAGAGTGGCGCTATGGGGTAAAAATCGGTTATGTGATCCGGGATATGCAGGTGTATGTTGCCACCTGCAACAATAAACCTCCTACTATACCCAACCTGAAAGACACCTGCGTAATCGTAGGAAAATCACTCGTTTTCAATATCTCTGCTTCTGATCCCAACAACGAAGCCATTACATTGTCAGCCG
The DNA here is from genome assembly GCA_964550385.1 of uncultured Lentimicrobiaceae bacterium. Lineage (GTDB taxonomy): Bacteria > Bacteroidota > Bacteroidia > Bacteroidales > SKPS01 > SKPS01. The sequence goes on from CAZJZF010000213.1 coordinate 4,198, forward strand.
AAGGGGGGCCATTCTACCTGTCGCAATCCCCTGCCTCCTTTCCGCAAGTTACCGGTGTGGGATCCGTAACAGGCACTTTCACCTGGACCCCTGCCTGCGAGGCAGTCCGGAAGCAGCCCTATCTTGTGACCTTTAAAGCCAAAGATCAGGGAATTCCTGTAAACCTTTTCGACCTTGAGTCGATTTTTATTACCGTAATTGCCCCTGCGCCCGAAACACTTCAGGTAAACCCGTTAGGCCCCAGCATGGTGGTGGACTGGAGTTCCAGCCCGTGCAGCGGAGCTTCGGGCTACTCTGTCTATCGCAAAACCGGGCCGTCGAACTTCGTGCCCGGCCCCTGTATCACGGGTTTGCCGGCATGGACCGGATTTAAAAAGATTGCTACTGTTACCGGACTCAACAACACCCTTTTTGTTGACGACAACAATGGAAAAGGTTTGGTGCAAGGCATTAATTACTGCTATCGGATTGTGGCCGATTTTCCTGATGGGGCGCAAAGTCTTGCATCGGTTGAAGCCTGCAGTCAGCTTAAAAGAGATGTTCCGGTAATCACGCATGTCACCGTTACCCGTACAGACCCGGTAAATGGCATGATCCTGCTCGACTGGATCCCTCCCCTGGAAATTGACACACAGGTGGCACCCGGTCCATACAAATACCTTCTTTTCCGATCGCAGGGAGGAAATGCAAACTACCAGCTTATCGACTCGCTCACAAACCTTGCTGATACAACTTACACCGACACCCAGATCAATACCGTTGATACCGGATACTATTACAGAATTGCCTTGCTGAAT
>CAZJZF010000214.1:0-4954 GCA_964550385.1 uncultured Lentimicrobiaceae bacterium
CCGGAAATCTGAACACCATGCCATCAACTCATCGGTGGTATGGCAGGATCGCTCCACGGAACTTTTAAATTCTTTCATCGGCATTTACACACCCCACTGATCAGGGGCATTTCGCCAGGCCTCAAGCGTTTCAAGCTGTTCGTCGCCAATGTATTCTGAGGCAATGGCTTGTTCAATCAGGCAGGGATAGTTGCTGAGCGTAACCAATTTGCAGTTTGCATCTTTAAATGCTTTTTCTGCTTTCGGGAAAACATAGGAAAAAATTGCGACCATCCCTTTTACCTGGCACCCGGCCTCCCGAAGCGCGGCAACGGCAGAAAGGCTGCTTCCCCCGGTACTGATCAGATCTTCGATTACCACGACAGACTGCCCTTTATCAACCACACCTTCAATCTGGTTGCCCAGACCGTGCTTCTTCTCCGAAGATCTTACATAAGCAAATGGGAGACCCAGCTCCTGTGCGACCAATGCTCCCAAGGCAATCCCACCTGTTGCTACACCTGCAATAAGATCCACATCACCAAACTCATCCTCAATGAGTTTTACCATTTCCTGACGCAGAAATGTGCGAATCTGAGGGTATGATAATGTTTTCCGGTTATCACAATAAATCGGAGATTTCCATCCGGAGGCCCAGGTGAAAGGTGTTGAAGGGTTCAGCTTAATTGCCTTAATTTGCAGTAAGAACTCTGCTACTTTTAATGCTCTCTCTTTGATCGGTTCCATAATGCAAAAGTATAAAGTTTTCGTTAACCACCTATGCCTTGTTTTTGCCAAACCGGAAGATATTGATATTACGGATGGTTTACCGCTTTATGAAAACACGCCGGCGGATATCAAACGTTATCTTTCTTATTGGATTACATCCAATGGCAAAAAAAACATCACCCTGAATTTGTTCTGTAAAGATCCACAGTACGAATACAGTGAACTTCTCGCGTCATGCCGAAGGATTCAGGCTGCCGGCGGAATGGTGTCCCATCCGTCAGGGGATCTTCTTGTTATATTCCGAAACAATCTCTGGGACCTGCCTAAAGGGAAAAAAGATCCTGGAGAAACCGATGAACAGTGCGCTGTGAGAGAAGTTGAGGAAGAAACCGGAGTAAAGGGAATCATTTCAGCTAACTCTTCTTTCATCACCCATCATCTTTACCAAATTTCAGATGAATGGGTGCTAAAGGAAACACACTGGTACAAAATGGCCTCTGTTGAACCTTCTTCATGTGTGTCAGATGGGCAGACTCCCGGTTCCTGGCAGAACATGTGTTCCCAAACACATTCCCCCTGATCAGGGAGGTGCTTTCAACCTTAGGGTAAATTTAAATCCCTGCTGAAAAAAAAGAAGGGATTGCCATTACAGGCAACCCCTTCCAGATATTCAGTTCTGTATTACTAACGTGTAATAACAAATTGCTCGCGGAACAGATCGGCAGAAGTTCTGATTTGAATGAAGTAGTAACCGAGAGCGAGGTCACTAACATTCAGTTCAAGTACAGATGAAGTAAGATTGGCGTCGCTGATGGAACGTACTACCTGACCGGCAGCGTTAACAATCTCCATTACGGAAGTTTCATCCATGCCGGCAGGAATTTTAACATTGAGAATGCTGTTGGTAGGATTCGGATAGATGGTAAGGCCATTGGCATTGCCAAAGACAACCGAACGGATGTCGGTGTATTCGAAAGCACCATCATAATCTACCTGTTTCAGTCTGTAGTAGTTGATTCCTTTAACAGGGCTGCCATGGGCAAAGTCATAGTTTTGCACAGAGGTGCTGTTTCCGTTTTTGGAATATACTGTTCCGATTTTTACAAAATTCTCAGCATCAACAGAGTGCTCAACATCGAAAAAGTTATTGTTAACCTCGGTTGCCGTTGCCCAGTCGAGTACTGCACGGGTACCATCTTTCTTTACGGTAAAGCGAATCATTTCTACCGGAAGCGGTTGGGAACAGTTAATGTTCAATGTTAAGGATGTTGAAGCAGCACAACCATTGTTATCAGTGGTGGCAACGTTGTAGGTGCCATAGGGTGGCATTCCGATACCCTGGTTTGTGGTAGTAGGAGGAACAAGCCACGATCCGGTACCAGACCATGTGTAGGTAAGCGGGGTACAGGCTGCACCACCGGCAACATTGGCAGTTATAGTAGCATAGCCAGCAATGGGAGCATCACACAGATAGGTAATGTTCAGAGTGGGCTTTGGCAAAACAGTACCGGTGTTGTTGTAGTTACCCACCCAGGTTTCGGTAAGGGTTAAGGCTTCGCTGAAGTTGGTCTCAAAGTCACCGCCACCCGTAGGATACTTCGGGTCGTTGTAAGCATTGGGGATCGCACCAACGCCTCCGTTGGCCACTCCAATACCTTCCCATAACCTGAGGCCATCGATACAATTGTTTCCAAGTTTAAAAGTGAAAAGCAGAATTTCAGTATTGGCTGTCACACTGCCGAGATTTCCACCTGAGTGATCCACTGCATAGTAGTCGAAAGAAGCTGTGTAGGAAGGAATGAGATCCTTGTCTGCATAAGCTGTAATCGACCAGTTGTCACCACTGGGAGCTACAGAAACAATCGTAAAGGCATTCCTTCTGGCCACTGGATAGTTTACAATGGTGTTGTGAGGCACTGCAATTACAATTTGGGAACCACCCATATTAAAGTTAGGATAGTTCAGTGAGGGTCTTACGTATACCTCATAGCGGCACAATGAAGTATTGTACCGCAAATTGGTACGCATTTGGGGAACCTGTGCAAATCCGGCAATCACCAGGAACATCAGGCTGACAAGTAATAAAGCTTTTTTCATAATGATATGTGATTTGGTTTAATTATTTCAGTTAGTTGGGTTTGGTTGTGAACTCTTTAACGTTTTTGCGATAAAAATGTTTCGGTACAGTTCCGGAAGGCATTTCTGCCTTCCGGATTGTTCCTGATGGGTTTAGGGAAGTTGCTCTATCATGAAGTCAAACACCGATGATGTACCGGGCAGATAGTTAAGAATCAGACTTAACAGATAGTTATTATCGCTACCAGCACCCTGATATTTCACCTGACCATCCAGGTTGATGTCGCCGCTGAAATAACCCAGGGCAAAATTGTAGTTGTATTCATACAACGTATTACCCGGGAATGTAAGCAGTTCATTGAGAATGCGGGTCCTGTCGCTGTTGACTCCCTGGTATTTCACCTTGTTGTCATTGGCAGCATTTCCAGCATGGAGACCTCTGACACCAGGATTGAGATCCTTTTGTGCCAGTGTAGCATAGTTGATATTGTTCTGGATACCCACATTGTATTCAGGAACAGTGCCGTTTGTGAAGTTTACGACTGTACCGGTATTGGTTAGAACAAATGTGTTGGCACCCATAACTCCAAGGTGATTACGATGGCGTACAGCCACAAAGTAGGTGTTGTCAGCCAGCATCGAGAATCTAACAGGGCTTACGCCATCCACATCTACGATATCGCCGTCACGCTGCAACAGAGCCGAACGGGTAGCGATCACCTGTGATGCATTGTTCTTGTCACGGAGTTCAATGAACACCCAGTCAACGATTGCATCATTTCCGGTAACGTTCAGTACGGCAGGATTCACCGTTTCTCCACCACCGCTGCCGGCATGGGTAAACGAATTGCTGTAAGGTGCTACCGAATAGGGTTCTGTGGTGGGTACAAAGCTGAGGTTGCGGAGGTTATCGTTCATAAGCCCCGTTGTGGTATTGTAAGCACCCTGCAGGAACACTTTGCCGATCAGGTATAGGTCATCAGTAACTACATTTACCTTAACGATTGCTGTATCGCACTTTCCGATTGCATCGCAAATTTTATAGGTAAAGAAGTCAGGTCCCAGATAGTTCGGATCGGGAGAATACGTAAATGTACCATTAGGATTTTGCTGGGAAGTACCAAATTGAGCTACATCCACACCGATAATCGGAATGATGGAAGCCGGACCGTTACATCCATAATAGTCATTAGCCAACACGTCGATCGTAACAGTACCATTCTTTTGCACAGTCACAAAATCAGGACGAGCGAGAGGACCATTTACAGCTGTAAGCTGGAAGTTATCGATATCGAGACGTGTCTGTCCAACGGCAACATTGGTTCCCTTCATATACAACCTCAGGTAAAGGTTCGTACTGTAATTAATGGTATCCAATGTTGATAGATTTATAATTCCTTCGAACCAGGTATCAGCAACTGACAACTGCATACTGTCGCCCGGGTAATAGGTGATATTGTCGAAACTGTAGTAAGCAGCAAGCTGGGTGGCAGCCTGAGCCTGACGACGACCCTGCAGATAGAGTTTGTAGTCACGGTACTTGTAGAGACTGTCACCAGCTACTCTGAATTCGAAATACCTCTGGTTATTTCCGTTGGACATGGCGGTCGAAAGGCCATTGTTGTTTGCCAGGTTGATGTCGCTGACAAAGGCGAGAGGACCTGTAGTGGTGCCTGTCGGAGTCAACAGGAATGGCTCGAAAGAAGTGCAATATCCTGTAAGGTAAGGAGCGATGTAATCTGGTGGTACAATAGGATACATCGATGCATAGTTGAAGTTGTAAAGCATCAGAAGTTCTGTCGGGGTTACATTGATGGTCTGGGTGCAGCTGTTTACATTGAAATTAACGTCTGTAACAGTCCATGTAATTATAGTAACTCCGGCGGGATAAGGATCCATGAGCGGTAGCAGATCACTTCTCACGCCAACCACTGAGAGTATGCCGCAATTGTCAGAAACAACAGGAGTACCAACATTTACCTGGGCACTGCAATTGCCGGGCTGGTAAATTGTGTTGATGTTCTGCGGACAGGTAATAGCAGGAATTTCAAGATCGGTTACTGTTATCGTCTGTGAGCAGGTAGATGAATTTCCATTGATGTCATAGGCAGTCCAAACAACTGTGGTTAAACCTACCGGATAAGGTGCACTTACCGGCAGCATATCACTT
>CAZJZF010000215.1:0-4950 GCA_964550385.1 uncultured Lentimicrobiaceae bacterium
AACCAAACCCCTTCTTCGGTAATCTTCCGCCGGTCGCCAAGTGAGTAAACCTGATATCCACCACTGTCGGTAAGAATCGGACGATCCCAAGCATTAAACCGGTGAAGCCCACCGGCAGCCTGAATTACGCTGGTGCCGGGTCTCAGAAAGAGATGATAGGTGTTGCCAAGAATGATTTTGGCATCCACCTGTTCCTTCAGGTCGTGCATATGAACCCCTTTGACTGCTCCTGCGGTGCCTACCGGCATAAAAACCGGAGTAGGGATATCTCCGTGGGGGGTTTTCAGGGTTCCGGCCCGGGCATTACTACCCTTATCCTCTGCTTGTGTGATAAATTGCATAGAATGAATCAAACGGCAAAAATAACAAATGATTTTCCGGAACGTTCCTATAAAGATATCAACAGTAGGTTTTCCTGTCGGGAATACTGTTTATTTTTGCCTGATGCAGATTGTTGAAACATTTTTACGGGAGTGGCAACGGCTTCTGACAGCCGGTTGGGATGTGCAAAAGATTCTACTGATTGCTTTTGCCATCACTCTTTTCATCCAGTTACTCTATTATTGGCTGATATTCTTCCGGCTTTCCATCTATCGGGTAAAAAACAATATTTATACTGCCGAACGAAAACCTGTATCCGTTATCATTGCTGCAAGAGACGAATACCGCAACCTCCTCGACAATCTTCCCGCCATTCTTGAGCAGGAATACCCCAAATTTGAAGTAATCGTTGTCAACAACGAGTCTACCGACGATTCGGCTACTTTGCTCCGAAACTTTCAGCTTCAATACCCTCATTTGCGTGTTATCAACCTCGAAAAGAATTACAATTTCTTTAAAGGAAAAAAATTCCCGCTCTCCATTGGCATCAGGGCTGCCCGATATGACACCCTTTTGTTCACCGACGCCGACTGCATCCCATCTTCTCCGCACTGGATCAACCACATGCAAAGTTCTTTTTCGGATGATACCGGGATTGTTCTCGGAGTCGGGCAGTACATGCGAAAACCCGGCCTCCTGAATCTTATCATCCGATTCGAAACCTTCTTTGTCGCACAGCAGTACCTTTCATATGCCCTGGCGCAACTTCCCTACATGGGTGTTGGGAGAAACCTGGCCTATCGAAAATCTCTTTTCCTTTCACAAAAAGGATTTATCTCCCATTATGGAATCCCGGGAGGAGATGATGACCTTTTTGTGAATCAGGCATCCACAAAAACCGGTATTGGCGTCCAGATTCATCCTGATTCCTTTACCCTCTCCAGACCAATCACCACCTTCAGGAGGTACTTTATTCAGAAACGCAGACATTTTGCCACTGCTTTGTATTACAGACCCTTGCATAAATGGCTGCTGGGAACGTTTTCTGCCACCCAGATGCTCTTCTGGATTCTGTTGTTTGTTTTGCTCAGCACACAGGTTTTTCTGCTGATGACAATGGCTGGTCTTTTGATCCGCTGGATATCACAAATCATTGTGAATAAAACTTCCGGAAAAAAAACGGGGTTTCATATATTTTTTATATTTTCGCCTATGCTTGAGCTGCTGTTGCTCTGTGTGCATTCGGCGGTTTTCACAGCCAATTTATTTCGCAAGCCTGGGCGATGGAAATAAACGATCAGCTTACCGATAAAGCAAAACGCGACCTGGAACTCGTGCGCAGAGCCAGAGAGAAGGGAGACCAGTCGGCTTATGCCGAACTGATGAAGCATTACCGAGATACGGTGTACTATATGCTGCTGAAGATGACGAACCATGCCATCGATGCCGAAGACCTTACCATCGAAGCTTTTGGAAAGGCATTCAGGAACCTTCACCATTACACTCCTGATTATGCTTTTAGCACATGGCTGTTTAAGATCGCCTCCAACAACTGCATCGACTACATCAGAAAAAAGCATAAGCTCGCCATCTCCCTTGGTACGAGCTATGAGACCGAAGATGGCACTGAAGTCAGTTTTACTGTGCCCTCAAACGACCCCGATCCCGAAGAAGAGATGATCAGGCAGCAAAAAATGAAACTGATGCGGGATGTGGTGGAGAAACTCAAGCCTCACTATCGTAAGCTCATCACCCTGAGGTATTTTGATGAGCTCTCATACGAGGAGCTCTCTGAAGAATTGAACCTGCCCCTGGGAACGGTAAAAGCACAGTTGTTCCGTGCCCGTGAGCTGCTGTATAATTTCCTGAAGAAAAAGGGAGATCAGATTTAAATACAGCTTTTATTCCTTCCGAAAATATAGGATATCATTTTAGAACGTACCGTCCCCGGTATTCTGCGTGCTACATACCATGAAAATTTCGGGCCAATACCCGGAAAAACCATCGATTTTCCTTTCAGCATACCCCTTACACCCATCTCGGCAACTTGTTCAGGTTGCAGGGAAGTAAGCCTTCCGAGTTTTCCGGCAGCCTCAATCCTTGCCCTTACCTTGTCGTTGGTGGGTACTGCCCCCGGACAAAGCACGGTAACAGAGACTCCGGATCCCTTTAATTCTTCGCGCAGCCCTCGGGAGAATGCCAGCACAAATGCTTTGGAAGATGCATACACTGTTTTATAAGGCATTGGAAAAAAAGAGGCAATGCTGCCGATATTCAGGATGAATGACGGTCGGTTTGCCGACAGGTCAGCCAACATCAATGAGGTAATGCCCACAAGGTTTAAAACATTAACTTTCAGTAAATCCTGAAAGAAATCATGGGTAAAATCGATGTACGGACCTACATATCCGATACCAGCATTGTTTACCAGCACCGACACCGGCACCTGAAGATCCGCCACCCACTGGCATATTTCCACATCAGCACCTTCCCTGCTCAGGTCTATGCCAAAGGCATGTACCATTGAGGTTGTTCTTTTTCGCAGCATATCAGCTGCTTCTTCGAGTTCTTTGCCCGGCAGAGCAACAAGCAACAGGTTGTATCCTCTGGTGGCAAGGCTAAGGGCAATGGCTCTTCCGATTCCCTGACTTCCTCCGGTAATCAGGGCATAACTGCCATCAGGGATTGTAGATTTCATAAGCCAAAATAATCAATGATTTTTTTAACCCCCTCTGCATAGGGTGTAATCCGGTAGCCCAGCTTCTCTTCTGCCAATGCTGCCGTGAGCCTCCAGGAATGCCGGTATTTTCGCACCCAGCCAGGTGTAATCAAAGGTTCTTTGCCACTGGCAACAGCAATCCCTTTCATGATGCCCGCTGCTCCAAGCATCAGGGGCACCGGAACGGGGTACAGCCGGTGCCGGATGCCATAGACCAATCCTGCCTGTTTGAAAAGATCCAAATAGCTCAGGTTCTCTCCTCCCAGAATATACCTGGCCTTGTGCCAACCTTTTTCCATCGCAAGGATGTGCCCATCCACTACATCATCAACAAAGGCATAATTTCCCACCCCCAATCCATCCCCGGGCAGCCAACGCCACCTACCCTGCAGGTATTCCACTATCATCCGGGTAACACTGTTGGGCTTGGTCAGTGGTGCTGGTCCATACAACCGGGTGGGATTGACCAATACAATTCGCATCACTCCGGAAGGGAAACCCTGCACCATCGTTTCCATTGCTGCCTTGCTCTCTTCGTAACATGTAAAAAATTGGGGTGGAGGAGGTGAGAATTCATCCATCAGCTGATCGTTGGCAGATGGACCGAGAACCCCTGCCGTTGAAGTAACTACCACGGACTTTACCCCTGTATCGCGGGCTGTTGCAAGCACCTTTCGGGTGCCCTCTACATTGATGGCATGATAGTACAACGGGTCACTATGCCATACTCCCGTAAAGGCAGCCAGATGGTAAACACCGGTGCAGCCCTGCATCGCGTTTTCGATGGAACCAGGATCGGCAATATCCCCTATGAACGATCTGATGCCCCTATGAACCGGGATTCTGGAGATAGCTGATGGCCTTGCAAGAACACGCACCTCCTCCCCTGCTTCTGCCAATTTCACCGCCAACCGGCTCCCAATGAGGCCCGTAGCCCCGGTAATCAGTATTGACATTGCTATTTTGCCGGCGTTAGGGGTGATTTGATCTGCGGATGATTCCTCAAGGTAAAAAGCTCATTAGAAAAAGCCATTGCCAGGTGCACCAGAAAGGCAATCCAGAAAGAGCCGGTTTGCAGGGTAGCGATGCAAAGCAGGATTCCCAGCGGGATGGCACCAAAGGCCTCACCTCTCCCTTTCGGAATATGGGACAGGGAGTAAAAAACCACATTCAGAGCAACTGCCACGGTTGGGGGTGTGAACATCAACATCCCCTGTAGCAGAAATCCTCTGAAAAAAGCCTCATAACCCAGCAGATAAAGGGCCCAGAGTATCAGGTCGACAGATAACAGTCGTCGGCTCCAGACAGGTTCACGCACCTGTGGGTATTGCTGCTGATGTTCGGCTTTTCGCGAGGAGAGCCATGCCAGGAAAATGGGCAAGGGAATAAGAAAGACAAGCCATACCAAAATCACTCCGGCATCTTTCAAAATGAGCCAGTTCAAAGGATACGATGGAAAAATCCACCCGAATAAGACAACGGGAACCACCCCCAGCCACACAAAACCACCCGCTTTACCCGAAAGGGCCGTTACCGATTGCATCAGCATCCCGGGGAACAGCCTCTGGAAAAATCCCCCAAAAATTCGCGAATGGTCGTAAAAATGAAAGAAAAGATAAACCACCAGTCCGAATCCCGGCACCAGGATTATCTGCCAGTTCGTCAAGAGAGAATCAGGGAGCCAGGTATTCATAACTGCTTACAAAAGTAGGAAAAAGTTGAGTTGTTGAGTTGTTTATTCGTTTAGTCGTTTGGTCGTTTAGTCGTTGAACTTTGAACATTTGAACTCTTGAACCATCTGAACCTCCCACCCCAATATTTGGCCTCAAATCACCGTGCCCTTTTTTTGTAAATTTGCCCTGAAAAACAATCATCCTCCAATAACAGCATCATGTTCGACCTTCACGCTT
>CAZJZF010000216.1:0-4946 GCA_964550385.1 uncultured Lentimicrobiaceae bacterium
GAAACTTAAGCAGTTACTCCCATGAAAGCTAAAAGAAACCTTGCTGTCACCCTGATGTTGATAATGCTGACTATTACTGCAGGCGCACAGATCTCTCTTGCCCCTTCTTTCGTGTTTCTTGATGCGAACACCGGGGTTGGGAACCTTTTCATCAGTAACAACGGAACACAGGCACAGGAGGTTACCATCAGTTTCCTGTTCGGCTACCCAGGCAGCGATGCTGAGGGGAACCTGGTTATGCGGTACGACGACAGTGCGGCATATACCCAATACGGCCTCGACTCGATGATCAGGGCTTTTCCACGTTCCTTCACATTGAATGGCGGTGAGCAAAGGACCGTACGGATCCAGGTGATTCCGGCAGCACAGCAAAAAGAGGGATTTTTCTTCACCCGTTTGAAGGTACTTGCCAAGCCCCTCTCTGCAGAAGTTTCAGAACAAACCACCGAAGGGATTTCGACACGCATCAGCTTCAATTTTGAACAGATCACTGCAGTATTCTACCACAAGGGAAAGGTAACCACAGGCCTTAAGGTAGAGAAAACCGAAACGGTACAAAAAGAGAAACAACTGGAGGTTCGCGCCCACCTGGTACCACAGGGTAACGCACCCTATATCGGCAGTATGTTTGCCAAAATCAAAGACGATAAGGGGAAAGTTCTTGCAGAATCGGAAGCCACCACTACAGCCTATTTTCCGGTAATCCGCAATATTGCCATCAATACCGACGGAATTGCCCCAGGTACGTATACGCTCGAGCTCAGTTTCGAAACCCGCAGGAACGACATGGCAGCCACCGACCTGGTGCAGGCACCACGCATCGTTCATGAAACCAAAGTGGTGATTCCATAGGGAGTGATGGTTCGGGGACGCACACGATCACAAGGATTTTCTGGCATAGCCGTGGCAACACTCGCTATGCTCTTTTTTTTATCATTTCCCCGTCAGCTTATCGGGCAGGAGGAGGAGGTGCTCCTCTCCTTTAAGCACAGCGGGGTTGGGCATGTGTATGTTAACTCGATTTATAATGGAGAAACGGGCCAGTCATTTCTCCCGGTGATGGAGCTGTTCAGCCTGATGGAGATCAACCAGAACGCCAACCCCTCGGGATTTACTGTTAGCGGTACCTTTCTCACCAATGGCAGCCCCTATGCTATCAACCTGGCTGCCCGTAACGTTGCCCTCGGGAAGACTAAGCGTCTGATCACTCCCGATGATTTCAGGATCGGAGAAACCGACTACTACCTTTCGCCATCGGTTTTTGAAGAGGTATTCGGGTTGCAGTTCACCGTGAACATTATGCACCTGACCCTCAATCTCGAAACGCAGCACTCCCTGCCGGTGCAGGAGCGTAAGGCGAGAGAAAAAGCCCGTAATAAAATGGGGCCGGACGGGGAAACCCATGCATATCTCCCATTGCTCTACGGCAGAAAGCGATCTTTTTTCAGCGGATTAATGGTTGACTACTCCCTCAACGGGTACTACAGCCCTGATCAGCCGGTAGCATTCGGATATACCCTAACCGGAGGAGCTGAGGTGCTGGGGGGAGACCTGATGGGTACCATGGTGGGATTACACACCGGCAGCGCTCCTGCACAGGTGGATTTCAGCGGTCTGCGTTGGCGTTATGCCGTACTCAACACCTCATGGTTTACCGGTGCTACACTCGGGAATCTGGTTACCAGCGGATTACAGCCGGTATCGTACAGGGGAGTTGCCCTTACAAACGATCCCATTGAGCCACGGCGGCTGTTCGATGCCCACATCATCGACGGGTATACAGAGCCTCAATCAGAGGTGGAATTATATGTAAATGAACGCATTACAGACTTCCAGCGCGCCAACGAGATGGGTTATTACCGGTTCAGCATCCCATTGCAATACGGCGCAACCCGCATCAGCACGCGTATCTACACACCATCGGGGAAGATCATCAACAATGAAAAACAGATGCAGGTGCCGTTCAATTTTCTGCCACCAGGTACCGTAACCTATAATGTGCAGGCCGGGAAAAGCGAGTTGGGGTATACAGATTCGCTGGGATCGCAGTGGATCGGGCAAGGGAATATGGTTGCAGGTATTACCCCCTGGCTGAGTGCCTCGGCTGGTGCACAGCACCTGGGAAATGCATTTAACGCTGATAACCTTTTCTGGTACACGAATATTTCTGCCCGTATCGCTAAACAATACCTGGCAAGCATTGATATCGCCCCCGGATTTTTCAACAGAATCACTGGCAACGTACTGTACGCCAATAACCTGTCAGTAAATGCCAGCTATACCCAATTTGGCAGCAATATTCTTTACAACAGCAGGGGGGCTACAGAGGAGGTCTCCGCCAATATATACGTGCCTTTCCGCCTCTTCGGACTGCAAACCGGTTTCAGAGTTGGTGGAGAACACCTGAATCTTCCCGGAAACTCATTAACCCGCTACCGTACCGAGATTAACCTGAGAATCAGAAAACTGAATCTCCGTATCAATTACAGTGATAACCTGCTAATGACCGAGGATGATTTTCTGTTTGGAGAAGGGATGATTCAGACTTCGCTTATTTACAACATCAGCAGGTCGCCCGGGATACCGGTTTTTATCCGGGGCATGTTTATCCGGGGTCAGGTGGAGTACAATGCAAGACGTAATCTACTGGCAACAACAGAGGTACAGTTTTCAAAGACCATTCTGAAGAACGGAAGAATCAACCTTACCGCAGGATATAACCACCTTACAGATCAGGTTTTCGGACAGGCAGGACTTACGATCGACCTGAACACGCTCCGCAGCGCCACACAGATGGGGCATACCAACGGGATGACGTACATACAGCAAAACATCACAGGAAGCCTGGGATGGGACATGCCAAACCGCAGGTTCAATCTTTCGAACCGCCAGCAGGTAGGGCAAGGTGCTGCTTCGGTAAGGCTATTCACCGACCGTAACAGCAACGGCAGGTACGACGAAGGGGATGAACTGCTGCCTTACAAGGGGATTAAGCTGGATCAGTCCTCCAGACTAACCCTGGGTGGAGACAGCATCCTGAGAATTACGCAGATACAATCATACTTTCGGTACAACCTCAGGGTAAACCGCAATGCCATCAACGACCCGACGCTGGTACCTCTGAAGGATGAGTTTTCGTTTATTGCAGATCCCAACCAGTACAAAGTGATCGAAATTCCGTTTTACCGTGGTGGCACACTGGACGGAAAGGTGCAGATCGACCGGAAGGGCATAATTTCGGGGCAGGGTGGATTAAGGGTCACCATACGCAGCAGAGATTCAGAATATCAGCAAACCCTGCGTACTTTTTTTGATGGTTCTTTCTACGGCATGGACATCCCCCCCGGAAGATATTCTTTAGAGGTAGATCCTGCCCAACTTGGCTTTTTGAATGCCTTCCAGAAAGACTCAGTCTATTTTGAAGTAAAAGCCACCACTACAGGTGATTTCATTGAAGGCATTGCGATCCGGTTGCAGGAATTGCAGATACAGCAGGAATTGGAAGAAAAGGCGGATCAGGAACCGGTGAAGATTCAGAACATTGATATTCCTAAAAAAACCGAAGATCAGCCTGTACAAAAAGATGAACCGGAGCCGTCTGCAATTCCGGGGATCAAGGAAACAACACAATTAAAAGCCGAATCAATCCTCCAGGCAGGTGCCTTCAGACAAAAAGCCAATGCAGAGATGCTGGCAAGGAGAGTACAGGAAATAACCGGATCGGAACCCTATATCGTTCTGGAAAATGAACTCTATAAGGTAAGATTTCAACCAACCGGAACGCCGGAAGCTCAGGCAGCAATCAAAGAGAAGCTGCTGAAGCAGGGGATTAACACCCTGATCATCAACCCCTGATCTTGATTTTCAATAGTTATCAATGAAACCCTCCTTTCCCCCGGTAAGGAGATACAGGCCCTTCCAGCTCAACCTTCAGCACCGTGATATAGGTATCGTGTACATTTTCAGGCACATCGATGTATACCAATCCGGGAACTGAGCTCCATGAGATTTTTCCGACGATTTTGTGATCCAGGGTTTGGGAGGTTCCCAATACGGTAATCTTTTGGATCTGATTCCTGAGCCCCTTGATCACCAGTTTGTCGCTGGCACCCTGCGACAGGAAGAGGTATAGCACGGTTGAATCTGCTGACAGGGTTGTGGGGCCGTAAAAATGGCCGTACGGAAGGCCTCTGCGGGTATCGAAGATCGCTTCGCTGTGCTTTGAGGTCCATGCTCCCAGCTCTTGCAGGATGTGTACCTGCTCAGTGGGAATGGTGCCATCGGCTTTGGGCCCGATATCGAGCAGGAGGTTACCACCGGCACTGATGACGTCGGCAAAGATAGAGATGATCTCGAATGGGGTTTTATAGTTGGTATCTGAACCCTGATATCCCCACGAGTCGTTCATGGTCATACAGAGCTCCCAGGCACGGGTATCCGGAGGAGTGATGGGAGTATGCTGTTCGGGGGTGGCATAATCGCCGTAACCCTGAAGGCGGGCATTGATGATGGCAGAAGGGTTGTGCGTGAGGATTCTGCGTCGGATTCCGGGTGCATCCCACTCTTCGGCCGAGTGCTCCCAGTCCCCATCGAACCACCACAGGTCGGGGTTGTAGGTCGTCAGCAGCTCATCGATCTGCCGGTTGCAGAACTGCATGTAACGGTTCCACCTCAGGGTGTCATCAGTGACCTTGTACCGGGATGAGTCTTTCAGAAATCCGGGATAATCTGGGTAGGTCCAGTCGATCAGAGAGAAGTAAAGCCCTGATTTCAGCCCCGCTTTGCGAAGCTCTGTAACAAAAGGGGTGAGCACATCACGTTTGGCGGGTGATGCAGCGGGGATGCTCAGGTTGTTGGCTTTGGTGTTCCAGAGGGCCACACCGTCGTGGTGCTTGGAAGTAATTACGGCATACATGGCACCGCTGGCTTTTATCAGCTTAACCCAC
>CAZJZF010000217.1:0-4926 GCA_964550385.1 uncultured Lentimicrobiaceae bacterium
CACACGCTCGGCATCGGGATTGAAGACGAGCTGCGCCTGTACCGGCAGGGTAAAACGGTCGGTGATGGCGATTTTTTTCGAGAATTTGCAACCCAGGTTGATGAGGGCAGGGGAGGTGTTGCCGTAGAATCCGGTTTCACCCATGGTTTCATCAGGATTATCGAGAGCAGCTCCGGCAAATATTTTCCATTCCATATCGTCGAATGCCTTTACATACCCGATCTCAACATACTTGCTGTAGGTAATATCAAAAGCGGTAGTATCAGGATTTGCCTTCTGTGCGTCGGCTCCATAGAAATTCATGGCAAACAGGGCATAAAACGGAATTTTTTCCGTCCCGTTGAACTGCACGGTCCCTTCGTAAAGGTGTCCGGTGACTCCCTTTCCGTACCTGAAATAGCCGGCACTGGTGCCGTCGTCCATCGGAAAGAAATAGTCGGTAACCGTAATGCCCACCATCTTTTTCCAGGTGTAGGTGGCAAACAGGTCGCACTCCTGAAGCTGTTGTCCGCCAAAAGAGTACGCTCCAAAAGCACCCACAGTAAAGGCATGATTTTCTGAACCTAAGTTCAGCCCGATGGAGGGTTGGAAAGTGGGGGTATTCCCTCCAAGATTCAATCCCCGCCATACATACCGGTTGAGGATTTCAGCTCCGAAACTGAAAGGGGACTCGTTATTTTCCTGGGCAAAAGCAGGAATCACAAAGAGCAGCATTAAGGCAATGGAAAGGTTTCTTTTCATGGTGCATTGGATTGGTTTTCGGGCCAAAAGTATGCAGCCCGGTTCACCTGCACCATAGAGAAAAAGCGGAAATTGATCTAGGGGATTCTCTTACCAAAGCCTTAAAGATCCGACAGGTTGTTTCGGATGGCATATTTTACCATATCCACGGTGCTTTTGAACCGGAACTTCTGCATGATGTTGTTCTTGTGCGCATCCACAGTTTTTACACTGATGAATAATTTTTCTGCTATTTCCTGGTTCGACAGTCCATCGGCATACAGGGTAATGATGTCTTTTTCGCGGGGTGTTAAAGCGGTGGGTTTAACATCGGTGGTATGCCCCGGTTTAACCTGCTGAATGTATTTCTGCATGATCACTTTCGACACGTCCGGGCTGAAATAGGTTTCACCCTGCATCACCACCTCAATGGCGTGCAATATTTCCTGCCGGCTGGTACTTTGCTTGGTGAGGTAGCCCCGTACGCCCGCCTTTACCAGATTGCATATATAGTCTTCACCCGTATGCATCGAAAGGATTAGAATTTTAATATCAGGCAAATCAACAGCCGCTTTTTCTGCAAGGGTAATACCGGTCATGCCGGGCATCGAGATGTCGGCAATGATGATGTCAGGCTGTAATTGCCCTGCAAGGGATAAACCTGCAGCTGCATCGGTGGTGGTTCCACAGATTTCTATTCCGGGCGCCCCTTCCAGCATCAGGCTGATGCCGTCGAGGATGATCTGGTGGTCATCGATAAGCAGAATTTTTACCAACGATTGATCATTCATTTATCTGCAGGGTTTGATATGGGTATCACTACTCTTAAGGTTGTTCCTTTTCCTTTTGCACTCTCCACCGAGAACCGCCCTCCCATCAGCATCACCCGCTCCTGGGCATTCCGGATGCCATTGCCCCGGTGCAAAGCATTGCCCGGATAGCAGAATCCCCTTCCATTGTCTTCGGCAATGATGATACACTGCTGGTTTTTCAGGATTACCTGAAGCTCAAACAGATCGGCTCCCGAGTGTTTTACGGTGTTGCTCACCGCTTCCTGGCAGATTCGGTAGATGTGATTGGCGAAGGCTGAGGGCAATTCTGCCGGGTTACCGGAAATCGAGAGTTCACATTTGAGGGATGTAAGAGCTGATGTTTCATCGCAAAGGTATCTGAGGGCAGTTCCAAGCCCCGACTCTGAAATGACCGGAGGATGCAGGTTATTGGAAATCCGGTGAATCTCGTCGATGGCGGTACTGAGATGATGGCTGATTTGTCCGGCTTCGCCGGGATTCTGCAGGGGTTGATGTTCCAGCTTCATCCTTATTCCGGCCAGCAATTGCCCCAGGCCGTCGTGCAGCTCGCGGGCAATGCGGCGCCGCTCCTGCTCCTGTCCTTCGTACAGCGCCGACAACCTTTTGTTTCGCTCCTCCAGAAGGTTCTGGTTCTGTGTGGCGATTTGCCCCGCCATGCTGTTAAAGGCATTGGAGAGTCTTCCCAGTTCGTCCCCGCTCAGCGTTGAAACTCTGGCATCAAGGTCGCCCTTCCCCAGTTTTCCGGCGGCCATTTCAAGTTTCTTCAGGGGATCTACAATGGTGTAAGCGAGAAAAATGGCAATGGCAAGCACAAAAGCAGTAATAATGAGGGTGAGGAACAGTATGTCGTTGCGCATATTCCTCACCGGCCCCATCACCTCCTCGTAATCGATTTCCGACAAGATAGCCCAGGTGAGTCCCGGCATCTTTACCGGTGCAAAAGATGAATATACACGTATGTTGCGATAATCTTGGGTGATCATTTTGCCGGTTTCCCCTTTGAGCGCCCGGTAGGCAGCTTCACTTCGGGTAGAAACACGCATGACAGCGGCAGGAATAAACCGCGAGGCACTCCGGATTTTAAGGTCGGAACCCACCAGATAGGCTTCACCTGAGTTTCCAAATCCCTTTTCTTCCGAATAATACTCCATCTGCCCGGTAATACGACCAGCGGGAATTTCGAATACCACTATGCCATCCGGGCTACCTTCCTTTTCGGGATATGCTTTTCCGGGTACTGCCATCAGAAGCAACAGCTCTACCAACCCAGCGGGATTCCTTATAAATTCTGTTACCACCGGAGCCCCTGTTTCTATAATCCTATTTTTCAGACTTTCCAGCGTGTCCTCCAGAGCAGCATCCATCACATTTTCACCAACGCTGGAAAATTTCTCCCCTTCAGATCCCCGGGTAAGATAATACAGGCCTGAAACATCCGGATGGGCTGAAAGCAAACCCCTGATCCGGAGATTTGTCGCTGCCTCTTGGGGAATTTTCCCAGCCAGAACTTCTTCTGAAACCAGATTGGCAACCACCGACAGCGACGAACACTTTACCTGTACCAGGTTTTCGATCTGCATTCTTTTAATTTCCCTTATTGCTGTGAGTCGGTCGAAGGTACGGTCGATGATCTCGGCCCGGGCGTAGTAGAAAAAGTAAACACTCAGAACTGCAATGATACCCAGCGCCAGCATCAGAAAATAGATCACGAGTTTCTGTACCAGCGACCTGTTTCTGAACCAACCCAACATCCTTTGCAGCATGAGCAATTGTGATTATTCCTTCCGGTGATTTGGACTGAAAAGCGGATCCTTACGCAATCCCAGGCGGTGTAATCTGTACCGTAAAGAGGTGTGTATCACACCTAAACCGTATTTCATGCTCCGTTTAAAATTGATAGACGAGCCCTCGGGGAAATACTTCGTAGGACAAGTAATTTCGGCAATCTGAAAACCGGCATTGAAAATCTGGGCAATCATCTGGTTGTCGAAGACGAAATCGTCGGAGTTTTTTTCATAGGATATAGCGCGCAACACTTTGGCGCTGAATGCTCTGTAGCCCGTATGATATTCTGACAGCTTCTGGCGAAGCAGCATGTTCTGAAGAAAAGTCAGAAACCGGTTGGCGACGTATTTATACATCGGCATGCCCCCCTGCAAAGCCCCTTTCCCCAGGATTCTGGAGGCGAACGCCACTTCGTACAACCCACTGGCAATCAGGTGCGACATCGAAGGAATCAGCAGGGGAGTGTACTGGTAATCGGGGTGTACCATTATCACAATATCCGCCCCAAGCTCCAAAGCTTTATTGTAGCAGCTCTTCTGATTGCCACCGTACCCTTTGTTGGCCTCGTGGATGATGATGTGGTGGATTCCCAGCTTTGCTGCCACCTCAACTGTATCATCATGACTTGCATCATCCACCAGAATCACCTCATCCACCAGATCCATCGGAATTTCCCGGTAGGTTACCTCCAGCGTTTTTGCCGCATTGTAGGCCGGCATCACCACTACGATTTTTCTGCCATTGATCATCGCATCACAATTTGATCGGCAAAGCTAAGAAGTTAGTTCATAAAGTTTATAAAGTTCATAAAGTTTGTAATGTAGGGTCAACGCATGCGTTGACCAATTGTCAGTTGTCAATGGTTAATGGTCAATGGTCGATAGTCAATTGTCAATGGTCAAGTATTAATTGACAATGCCGAAATTACGGCAAATGTAAATTATAAGATCTGCATGTGGCGCGGGCTACACTGCGTTTTAATTTCTAATTTCTAATTTATAATTTATGGAACCGGTGGATGATGAAAACCGTGGAACCCTCTGCTGGTCACGGAATCCGGGGTTGGATGGCGCCCCCCGCAATGCCCCGCGACCCCGGAGGGGTCGCCCTGAGCGCAGTCGAAGGGGGTCGAACAGGAGTGTGAGGAGCAGAGTGAGTATGGTGGTTGAGAAGGAAGCACCGAACAAGGAACATCGATTAACAAACGCTGAAGTTGAGGAAACACCGAACACGGAACGAAGTGGAGTCCAGTGAGCGAAGCGAAACGGGAAGGAACACCGATTAACGAATTTAGAAGTAATTGAGGATGATGCATATATTAAGGTGAAGGAATGTAAACTCCGTTGAAAGTGTTCTCAATGTGAATGTTCACTTTTCGGTACATAGGAGAATAGTAAAAAAAATACCAAATTTTGATCAAATATGCCATAGAAATAATGATATTATCATTTGAATTCCAATAATTATTATTGCAAGTATAATAATTTTTTTAATTGTATATACATTATTTATTTTAAATGCTTTTTTCAATCTTCTCTGGAATAGAGATATTATAACAATCATAATTATTAAAACTAAAAATATATTGATAAACAAATCGATTGCAAAA
>CAZJZF010000218.1:0-4922 GCA_964550385.1 uncultured Lentimicrobiaceae bacterium
CCCAGCTTCCATCTTCACGAAAACCGGCTGTGCATACCAGTTCATCGTACTTTGATGAAATCGTAGGGTATGTTTTTACTGTGATAAGAACTTTTGTCAACGCCATAACTCATCAGATATGTTTTACCTCGAAAGTAAAGCCGGGAAGTTTTGAAATGGCTTCAGCCAGATGTTTCCGGTGGCATTGATGGATATTGGCTTCAAAACAGGTCAGTGCGATGCGCTTGTGCTGTTTCAGAAGATTTAAAACTTCAAGTTGAGATTGGGCGGTTTGGGAAAGGTTGTATTTTCTATATGATGCAAAAAGACTATCGTAATCAGACTGGGTATGAAGTTCTTGCCGCTGCTTGGACACAATGCCCAGTTGCGGGAAGTGGACATATTGAATTCCCAGGTTGGCGCAATACTTCATTAACGAGCTTTTGCTGAACCCGAATTTCATGCTAAGCGGGTTATTCCTTACATCCACCAGTATTTTCACATCATTTTTAAGCAGGCGGACCAGGTATTCTTCCAACGAAATGCCTTCGTAACCGATAGTAAATAAGATGGTTTTATGGCTTTTAGGCCTGACGGCATCAATTTTTTCAAGTTCTGTCCGGTTTAGCATATTCCCGGCCACTTCACTTCTTGTGGCATAAAATGGGTAATCTCGGTAGGTGCATTTCATGATCTCAGCGGCATTCATGCTGCCAAATTCAGTCATTATTTCCTTCAGAATATTCCTATCAGAAGGATTTAACTGCCTGAGATAATCCGTTTTATCATTTTTGAAGAAATTGGTTTGATCTTCTGTCAGCAGGTTTTTCGCAATCATTGTATTCAAATCCGCCTGGGCAGAAAAGGAATAGCAACCAAAACGATACGGAATGAAATCATAGGCCGGTTTTTCCTGTTTCCGGGTGAATAGGAAAATTAGCTTTTGGAGGCTGATTTTATCCAAACGACCTTCTGCCTTTTGCAATAAAGCCAATATGATTTTCCGGCGGTAGAACATATTGCAAAAGTACGACAATTAAGAGGGATTAGCAGGTTAATATGGAAATTGAATGAACTTCCTGCTGTTAAAAACCAAATGACCGTTGATTGACTCTTGCTGATCGCCACCAGCAGGCTATCGCAGCAGATTCCGCTGGATTGCAGTAGTCAGGTCCTAATATTCTTTCCTGTCCAGAACTTTGACCTTTGAAAAATTGTATTGATCCTTTCCAGGTTAAAGTACTCCGGATCGAAATCATCACCGACCCAGCTTGAATAATGTTCATACTCTTCATGATCAGGATCATTAAGTACTTTGAGCAATTCCTCGTAGCCCCAGACCCCGCCGCAATCTTCCGGAGGACCACTTCTCCTGCCATCCAGGCATACCGGATACCGTACCGATGGGTCTGCCGGTAATATCTTTTCGATCAGGATATCATGCATCCATCCGTCACCGAAATCATATTCATAGACTAATGTTTCATTCTCCTTCGAGATCAGTGACTATTTCGGACCATATTGCGCCACCCATTTCGGACTAAATTGAGCCACTCATTTCGGAGCAAATTGCGCCAGTGATTTCGGAGTAAATTGCGCCAGAAAAATGGTGTTATATCGGCCGGGATTCTGGTGGATTTTAGTGCCGAAGTAAAAAAAACGACTGACATTCCGGCATAAACTGAGCCACTTATTTCAAAGGCAACATGGCATCGTATAAAGAAGAAAACCTTTATACGATGGCAAATAAAACAATAACCATGTTGCAAATACGACGCATTATCCAGCTCAAGTCCAAAGGCAAGTCCAACCGGGAAATTGCCTGGGATCTTCATGCTGCGCGCAATACAGTGAACGGATACGTCCGGCAAATAACCGGGCTTGCAAAAAGCCTGGAGGAATTGCTTGCGCTTAACGACCAGGAACTTTCTTCGCTGATCTATAAAGAACCTGTTGCCATAAAAAAGGACTGGCGCTATGCTGATCTGCAAGAGCGCATTCCGGGGTTTTACGACGAACTGAAAAAGCCCCATGTTACCCGCATGACCCTATGGGAAGAATACCATGAAAGGGTACCTGAAGGGTACGGATACACACAGTTTTGTGAACATCTGAACCGCTATCTTCAGGTAAAGCAGGCTGTGATGCATTTTGAGCATGAACCAGCCGCCAGCCTTATGTTTGATTATGCGGGCAGCAAAATCCCTTTTACTGATTTACAAACCGGTGAGCTTAATTATTGTCCGGTTCTGGTCTGTACGCTTCCTTTCTCTGATTATACCTACCTGGAAGCCTCACTGTCAGCCAAACGGGCACAAATGCTCCATACCCTGAATCAGTCATTTCATTATTTTGGTGGCGTTCCTCACTCGGTCAAAACTGACAACATGAAACAGGTGGTCAAAAAGAGCGACCGGTACGAGCCTTCTTTTGATGAACTGGCCCAACAGTGGTCACTCCACTACGGTACGACTCTGATGGCTGCCCGGATTAAAAAACCCCGGGACAAAGCATCGGTGGAAAGCCATGTAAACGCTGTTTATAACCGGATCTACGCCCGGTTGCGCAACCGGGTTTTTCACAGTGTCCAAGAGATCAATGACGCCTTATGGGAGGAACTGGAGCGGTTTAATAGCCGTAACTTTCAGCGTTGTGATTATAGCCGCCGGGACCGTTTTCTTCTTCATGAAAAACCCTTGCTACAGGCTTTACCACTTGAGACGTTTATCCCCAAAAACAAAGTGGTCGCAAAGGTTCAGCGTAACTACCACATCACCCTGGGGCAGGACTGGCACCATTACAGTGTTCCCTGCCAGTATATCGGAAAGACCGTGCAGATCATTTATGATACCGAGC
Source organism: uncultured Lentimicrobiaceae bacterium (assembly GCA_964550385.1). GTDB lineage: Bacteria > Bacteroidota > Bacteroidia > Bacteroidales > SKPS01 > SKPS01. The sequence goes on from CAZJZF010000218.1 coordinate 2,836, forward strand.
ATGTTGAGGTCTATCTTGATATGATCCGTATTGCCTGGCATAAACGCAATTACCACCGGAACGGGTACACCACCCTGGAAGAACATATGCCGGCACATCACCGGTACTATACCCGGAGTAAAGGCTGGAACCGTGAGTATTTTATTGAAAAAGCCACCCCGGTCGGCACCCACACAACCACTGCGGTCACCCGGATACTGGATCAGAAAATCTTCATCGAACAGACCTATAACTCCTGCCTGGGTGTTTTCCGCCTGAGTGAGAAATACGGCCCGGAACGGCTGGAGGCCGCCTGCCGGCGTGCCCTGGCGGGTTACAAGGTGACCTATACGGTTATCAAGAACATCCTGGAACACAATCTTGACCAGGCTGCTTCACACCAAGACTTTGTAATCAGTATCCCTGAACACGAAAATATCCGGGGTGCTGAATCCTATCAATAAATCCATAATAAACACTTAAAACAAAAAAATATGATCAACACAGACCAAACAATGGAAAAACTCCAACAGCTCAAGCTGCTGGGCATGGCCCAAGCCTATGAGACCATGCTGACCATACCCGCCCATGACCTGCCCACGGTCCATGAACTCATGGCCCGGCTGGCCGAGGCGGAGCAGCTCAGCCGGACCCAACAGCGCACCCAGTTGTACCTTAAAATCAGTAACCTGCGCTATGACGCGGTACTGGAGCAGGTTCAGTGCTCCCCGCAGCGTAACCTGACCCGGGATCAGATCCTCTCGCTGGCCGATTGCACTTTTTTGCAACGGGCCGAGAATATCCTCATCACCGGCCCCACGGGATGCGGGAAAAGTTATCTCGCCTGCGCCTTCGGGCGGCAGGCGTGTACCCTGGGTTATAAGACCCTTTACCTGGGCATGAACCGGTTCGCCGAGAAACTGGCCCTGGCTAAAATCGAAGGAAGCTATATCAAATTGCTCAACCACATCGAAAAACAACCACTGATCATTATCGATGACTTCGGGCTCACCCCGATGGACAACCAGGTCAGAATAGCTTTTTTGCAAGTGCTGGAAGATCGGTACGGCAAACGGTCCACCATTATAACCTCCCAGTTACCGGTAAACAAATGGCACCAATATATCAATGAACCTACCCTGGCTGATGCGATTATGGACAGATTGTCAGGTTCTGCACACCGATTTGAAATTAAAGGAGAATCGTTAAGAAGAAAATCAATGGAAATAAATTAATACTTTTACCCCTATGTTGCCCTTTGAAATAGTGACTCACTTTCGTCCGAAATGAGTGGCTCAATTTACACCGAAACAGGTGGCCTTGTTTGTCCGAAATAATCACTTAAGAATCAATTCTATGAATCACCCTCCCCTCACCCTCCCTGTGAAACACTGCAACTTTGGGAAACGGCATCAAAGGGAGGGGAAATGGGAAATCCTGTCACCAACATTCTACCATAATGGCGTCCCTATGGGACTTGGAGGGGTTTTGAGTTAATAGTTGACTGACGACCGACGACTGAATCGGTATTTCATATAAACTCCACCTGGTTTAATTCCCGGCCAAACTCGTGCAATTTCTTTTCAATCTTTTCAATGGTTTTTTTTGACGGTTTTCGGCGGCCTGTTACGTAATGGCTTAACTGTCCCTGATTTACACCAGTTAACCGTTCCATGCCGGCTAAGGATAAGATACATCCATAATAAGCTAAAAATGAGGCCACATCAAATTGAAATTCAAATTCACATTCAGTAAACTCTTTATTTGTCTCCATGTAATATGCTTTCATCTCTTCATACGAATTTAAAAAATCCGTCTTTGCTTCCAGCGCAGTTTTTCCATCTCCTATGATTCCAAAAGGCGCATTGTCAGAACCAATATAGGCTCCGAAACTGCCGTCATTACCGCGTTCAATAATTACCTTCAACTTCATATCCTCAAATACTAAACTTCTACCAGAGATTATAAAGATATTAATATTAATATCAATTATTAAAATTCCATTATTTTTTCACCCTCCCCTGCCCCTCCCTGTGAAACACTGCAACTTTAGGAAACGGCATCAAAGGGAGGGGGAATTTACCATAACCGGCCACGATTTCTACAAG
>CAZJZF010000219.1:0-4908 GCA_964550385.1 uncultured Lentimicrobiaceae bacterium
CAGTGGAATAAGTTTGCCTGATTCACACATAACCATCAGGAGGCTGAAGGCATCCAATGTGTTTTCTATCCCCGATTTTTCCGCCGAGGGAAAAGCAACGGATACTGCTTTCGACAGGGTTAAGGAAGAAGTGCTGAAATCCATTCGTTTAGCTACCAATGAACCTGCAATATTGTTTGCTGTATTCAAACCCACCGGCCTTGCTCCATTTGCACTTTGGGAAAAATTAAGCCAAAAGGTTGTTTTAACACAGGAAGAGCAAAACCAGCAAAGCAGACTTGAACACCGCCTCGACGAAATTTTCTCACTGGCATTCAGCCAAAGAGTCCCTGTGCTTGTAGATGCTGAAGAGACGTGGATCCAGCCAGCCATCGACCATTACATCCGCAAATATTCAGAGCTTTACAACCTTGCCGGTGTTATTGTATACAACACTGTGCAGATGTATCGCACCGACCGTCTTGAGTTTATCCGAAGGGAGCTGGAAAGGGCAATCCAGAAAGGTTATTTCCTGGGCTACAAGATTGTAAGGGGTGCCTATCACGAAAAAGAGCAGCAGAGGGCTCATGTACTGGGGTATCCTTCACCGGTATTTGCCCGAAAAGAGGAAACGGATGAAGCCTACAATGCCGCTTTAACCTACTGTTATGAACACCATGACAGGATTGCAGTGTGTGCTGCTACCCACAATGAGACAAGCGCTCTTCTGTTTGCCAATCTTATGGCAGGTGGCAACAGCATTGAAGGGCAGAGATTAACATTTGCTCAGCTCTATGGTATGAGCGACCACCTCACTTTTAATCTGGCTGCTGCCGGGTATACGGCTGCAAAGTACCTCCCCTACGGTCCTGTTAAGGAAGTTTTGCCTTATCTTATCAGAAGAGCTGAAGAAAATCGAACGGTTACCGGTGAAATCGGCAGGGAATTGCATTTTATCCGTCAGGAAATTGCACGCCGGCGTGCACAGGACAGATAACGGAAGATCTCGGCAAGTATTGAAAATCTTCGTATTTTTGGTAACTTTTAACCGTGAACAGTTATGCACAGGATATCTATCAGAGGAATTGCTGGTTTTGTTGCATTCATATTGGTTCTTTTAATGGCAGGCCAGTCCTGCAGGGTTTCGCAAGAATCCCCCAAAACCCAGGCAGCAGAAATGAAAGACAAGGAAAATCAGGGAGCCAGGCTCGTGGGAGCACTTCCCCCCATGATTATATATAAGACCAAGGCAGATTACCGTTTTAATGTTCCGGTTACCCTGAATCCGGAAAAGACTGCTGTGATCATATTTCCTGCACCAACCGATCTGAACTACGAAGGTGAACTGGCTGTCCCGGCAATCCTTGAGCAGGATTACCTGCTCGATTTCAGAGGAATCAATCAGAACACCGCCTTTCTGTCAATTACCTATGAAGAATACAGTAAGCTGGAACAAGCCCCCAGCCCAAGGGAACTATTTGAAATGGTGTTGGATAAGGATCCTTTTACCGAAATCTATATTTGTGGTGTGAAGGAAGGGCGTGAAGCTGACATAGCGAAAGCCCTGGAAATGATCCGTACCGGCAGGCTGGGTGAATGTACCCGCTGGAACCCTTAATAACCATGATTGTTACTTAAATTATCAGATATGAAAACAACTTTTTTCTTCCGGATCTTAACGGTTACTGTGCTGATTTTCTTATCAGCCCAGTTGGCTTTTGGAGGGTTGGTTCCGATTGAGAATGCACGGATTATTGCCAAAAATCTCTATTTTGAAAGAGTGCAATCCTTCAAACCCATGAAACCTTCGATGATAGCCATTACTGGTGAATTTACGGTGAAGATGGCTGATGAACCGGTTTACTATGTCTTCAATATCGGTGATAATGAAGGATTTGTAATGGTAGCAGCCGACGACCTGGTTTTCCCTGTATTGGGTTACTCCTTTACCGGCCGGTATGCCTTGAATGATCATCATCCTTCTTTTGCCTCTCAGATGCAGTTGTACGAAGAGCAGATCATTGATGCAAGAGAGACGGCAACTCCGGCATTGCCTGAAATTGTGGAGGTATGGGAGAAATACAGCCGGGAGGATTTTATACCGGCCAAAGACATCCAGACGGTAGGACCCATCCGCAAAACCACCTGGGATCAGGGAGGTTTTTACAATGACAGTTGCCCGGGCAATTCGGTTACAGGATGCGTAGCCACTACCATGGCACAGCTGATGAAAGCCTTTAACTGGCCCCCAAAGGGGAAGGGATCCTATTCCTATACCCATCCAGCCTATGGGATGCAATCTGCCAATTTTGGCATCACCAGCTACAACTGGAGTGCCATGCCCAATGCGGTCTCCGCTCCCAATGCTTCTGTTGCCCAGCTGATGTACCATTGCGGGGTATCAGTGGATATGAGCTACAGCCCGGGTGGCTCTGGTGCCTCAATGTTCAGGGCAAAGGATGCCTTGTATATGTATTTTCGCTATTCACCTTTTATTCGAACTGTTCAAAAGAGCGCATATACCGATATCTACTGGAAGATCCTGATCAGGGCTCAACACATGAATGGTAGGCCGGTGATGTATTCAGGTCCCGGTCATGCGTTTATTTGCGATGGTTTCCAGTACCCCGATCACTTTCACTTCAACTGGGGGTGGGGTGGTTCTTACGATGGCTACTTCTATATGACTTCCCTGAAACCTGGTGGCTATAACTTCACCAACGGCCAGGATGCTATTGTGGATGCTTATCCTGATTCTACTACGAAGTTTGACAATTACGGCGAAGGTGGTATGCGATCTTTATCCGAAGGTGAGCAGGTGCAACTCAATCCTAACCCATCCACCGATGGAATTATTCAACTGCTAATTTTGGCAGACTATACAGGTGATGTTACCATTGATATTTTGGATGCTGCCGGTGCCTTGAGAAACCAGTTTGTCCTTGTGAAAAATACCGAATGGACAGAAGATAAACTTGACCTTTCGCATCTGGGGAGCGGATTCTATCTCGTTAAGGTTCAAATGGGCAGCCAGACCCTAATACGCAAGCTATTGATCAGGTAAAAAATTGTAAACGAATGGATTACAGAAAACTTCACCCAAATAGGATTATTCTATGAAAAATACATTCCTTGTCCTCCTGATGGCAATTTCAGTATTGGTATTTACCTCCGGTTGCAAAAAACTGAATAAGCCCACTACTGCGGATATCACGGTAGTTTGTTCACCCTTGCCCGGAAAAACGGTTGATGTGAGCGACCTCAGGGCGGAACTTCATGGTACAGCAACATTCGAAAGTCTTAAATACCATTTTGATGTAAAAGGGACAGCTGCCAGTTCAACCGGCTCTCTGAAAGAAATCGCCCCGGGCCGTTACTTTCTGGTAGTTTGGAAGGATCTCGATGCAAGCAATACATTTTCGAAGAATGATATCTTCGGATTTTATCCAACCGCTCTCGATCTGTTTGCGGGGGATGCGAAAAACCTCACCGTGCAAATGTATATCGTGGAATAACTTTTTTTTTACCTTTGTTCCCGGTTCTTTTTGGGTTGATAGTATTGTAATCAGCTCAATATCATGTATTAACATTAACTAAAACGAATAAGGCAGTATGAAGAAGTTTGTTTCTGTGGCAGTTTTATTGGCAGTGATGGCAATGGTGGTTTTTTCTGTAGGTTGTGGCAAAGATGATGATGATGACAAGCCCAAGGAGTTGACTCCCCGTGAAAAGGCTATAAAGGATTATACCGATAATTATATTGGTTCTTATGTGGCTGATCCTGCATGGACCGGCAATACATCAGGATGTATTGAGGGAACTATTTCGCAGGATGCCCGTAACAAAGTTATTCAGCGATTGAACTATTTCAGAAGGATATGCGGCCTTACCGATAATGTGACAGAGAACCCGGCACAGCATGTGGGTTGCCAGAAAGCCTCCCTCTGTTTTAAAGCTCAAAACAGTCTGAGCCATTTCCCACCCAACTCATGGGCATGCTGGTCACAGGCAGGTTATGATGCCGCAGGCACCTCCAACATTGCATGGGGAACTGCCACAAGCGGCGATTTCTGCGTGCACAGTACCTACGGCATTTCCGGTTTCATTGAAGATGCAGGAGCCAACAACACCAAGGTTGGGCACCGTGCATGGTTCCTGATGCCCGGTCTGTTCAAGCTGGGGGTAGGTTCCACCAATTCAACCTGTTGTATGCAGTGGAAAGACAACTACAACACTACAGGCACAGCCGGCGAATTCATTGCATATCCACCTGCCGGGTTGGTTCCCAATGCGATCGTATATCCCCGCTGGTCTTTTACCATTCCAACCGGTGCCGGATTCACCTCTGCCACTGTGTCTATGAAAGATTCCACAGGTGCAGCCATTACCTGTAATGTGATCAACAAGCCGGCACATCAGCCCGGATCGTACCCGCTGCAACATCTGGTATGGGAACCCAACATCAACCCTGCTACCATAATGAAGGATACAAAGTATACTGTAACCATCAACAATGTTACCGGTGCAACCAAAACTACCTATACCTACGATGTCACGATCATTCCGGTAACCCCTTCGTTTAAGAAAGCATCTCCGGACGACACCGACAACCGGGTGTTTATGTCAGTCTTTGGACGATAAAAACTAATCATTTCTTGCAGAAAACCCGGTAGTTGCCCTTGACTGCCGGGTTTTTTTACAGTGCTGCCATCAGAAGATTGATGTCCTGTCCGGGAAGGTTGAATTTTTTGCTGGCTCCCTGGTGGGTAAGGATTCCCTGGTACAGGTAAATGGCATCCATAAGTCCCTGTTCGTGGAGAATGAACTGGTTGAAATTCACAAAATCTCCCAGCCTCAGAAGGAGCGGGGTGAAATAATTGCTCAGGGCATAAGAAGAGGTGCGGGCATACCGGGAAGCGATGTTGGGAA
>CAZJZF010000220.1:0-4892 GCA_964550385.1 uncultured Lentimicrobiaceae bacterium
GTTCCAAGGAGGCAACGCCCCTCTCCTTGAGGAGAGGGGTTGGGGGTGAGGTGCATGGAAGCAGGCTCCAGGTGAAGAATGCTGTTGGCCGTTGGCTGTTAGCTTTTAGCATTATGCCAGGATCCATATTACAGGAGTTTTCAGCTCCGGAGGAGCGTAACCTTTGTAGCATTGAGGGTGCCCCCCAATAACCATAAAGCTCCGTAGGAGCGAAAGATTTTCTGTCGCCCCTCCGGGCATACGCGTCAACTTAACACAGCACCATTCTTTCATAAGCGCTTGCATTCAGCCTTTTACGGTTGTCGTAGACGCAATACTTAATCAAAATATTGCAGATTTCTTCTAACTCATCCGTCTGGTAAGCCATTGCATTAATCATCATCACCAGTTGCTCCTGGTTTTGTCTTATGTACCTGAACAACTTTTGCATACTCAGATATCTGTTATGCTGTTTACGTATTTTTTTTTCATAAGGGATGAACAGTTGATGTGTACAGACCACAATTAAAATCAACCGCGCAGTCATGAGCACCATTGCCTGATGATAGGATACATTATGGATATTATCAAACTCCATGTGAGATTTCCATGCCTTAAAGATTTGTTCAATTCGCCACCTGCATCGGTATATTGCAGCAATCTGGTCATAGGTTGCTTTTCCTTTTGCGATCGTTGTAACATAGATCGTCCATCCCATTAATTCAAGTACATCTTTCCCTGGGTTATGACCCCTCATTTCCTTTTTTGCTTTCATTCTTCGCTTGTTAGCAATCTCCTGACTTACCGGTTGAGCTATTAACCTGATCGTTGAGTGCTCCGGATTATTCAAACATACCTCCATGTCCAGCTTTTTGTGCTTTTTGAGCAATTCTAAAATATCGATTGGCTGTTTTGTAGTAGCATCCAAATAAGCCATTCTGCTTTTATAACGATAGATGCAGTCAGCCCCGGCCTTCAAATGCCGTTCAAATTCATTGGTAGTAAGGTATCCTCTGTCACGTATTGAAAGATCATCCCTTCTGATTTCCAGATCAGGTGCAGCCAGTAAATCATTTTTGCTGTATGCATCAATAGAAAAATCCAGGAATTGACCAGCCAATAGGTCGTAAACACCTTGTATCCTAACATTACACACTGCAGTGATATTATTTCTAACGCCCGAGAATATGCTAAACAGGCTTAAAGGCAGTTTAAAAACGGTACTATCCTGAATAATTACCCGTTTATATCCCATTTGATTATGCATAATAGTTATATCCTTTGAGCCCATTGTCTTTTCTTTAATCATATGGGATAGTACAGCTTGAAAGAATAATGTGCATGCAGCATTTACTCTTTTCCCAATGGCTTGCTTACTGACAGAAACACAGTAATGACATTCCAACCGGGCCGCTAAATCATTGTAACTTGGAGACCCTTTTTGGGATTCAAGACACATAATAGCAATGAAATCAGGGATTTGAATCTTTCTCGATTTTCTTTTCTGAAAAGAACACTCATAGGCCAAATCCTGCAAACGGTCACGACTAGGACCTTTGGTAGATAGAAAGTCAAAAACATCTACATTTGAAGGGTTTTTTTGCCATGATAATTAAATAATTAATTAGTTTTACAATAGTACAAATACTATTAATATAAAACAAGAAAATAATGGGCTATACAGTAAAAATTCAACGAGTTGAACGTGGAAGAACTAAATCATTTTACGTGAACTTTCCAGCCTCAATTGCAGAGGCTGGTCAAATCGAAAAAGGAGAGGAAATGGAATGGCTAATAGAAGACAAGGATACCTATGTGCTAAGACGCATAACGAAATCTAAACCACTGGTTTCCAAAAAGAACAGAAATTAAGTTGACGCGTATGCCCTACGGGGCTTATTGGGATGTGCAGGGTGTATTCCCGGGACTTCGCCCCGGGGTAAGTTCTGTTGCTCCTCTGGCGTATAAGTGGATTCTAGGTGGTCTCTTTAGCACCTCCTCTGTCATCTTCGACTAACACTCCAACATCGACTTGAACATTTGAACATTCATGCACTTGAACATTCGAACGCTTGAACACTTGAACATTCATGCACTTGAACATTCGAACGCTTGAACATTTGAACTTTTAACCCCAACGGGTGTACGCAGAGAAAAAACCCTCTGTTATGAACCCGAAAAGATTTGTTTTTCTGTTAATTGCCGGACTTTTAATGATGTCTGGCACCCTCAATGCTCAATTTGCCCTTACCTCCGAATCGTGGGACCGTGCCGAAAACGCCCGTACCGGGCGCCCTGCTGCTCCGGTAAACAGCATCTACCAGGTTTCTGAACTGGCAGTACACGCGGCTATCCATAATCAGGTGGCTACCGTAAATGTTTCCCAAACCCTGCGCAACATTACCGGAAGGGAAGTGGAAGTAGAACTGCTGTTTCCTTTGCCTGCCGGTGCTGCCGTGCAGAATTTTATTTTGATGGTAGATGGCAAAGAGGTGCCCGGAAAAGTGCTCGGAAAGGATGAAGCCCGTGGAATCTATGAAGGCATTGTGCGGCGCAAGCAGGATCCTGCTCTCATGGAATACGCCGGCTATGGCCTGTTCCGCACCTCTGTATTTCCGGTTCCTGCCGGAGGTACACGCACTATTACCCTGAAATACACCATTATGTGTATCCGAAAGGATAACAATGTGCAGTTCATTTACCCCTTTGGCACACAGAAGTTCTCGGGAGAGAGAATAGGTACAGTGAAGTTTACAGCTACACTGAGCTCCGATAAGGATATCCGGAATATTTTCAGTCCAACCCATACCATTGCCACCGACAGCCGGCAGCCAAAACGGGTAGGTGTAACCTGGACAGAACACAACACCCTTCAGGTACAGGACTTTAAACTCTATTTTACCCCCAGCGATGCCGAAGTGAGTGCCACCCTCATGAGCCATTATCCTGCCGATGCCAAGGATGGGTTTTTTCTCCTCCTGCTCAACCCCGATATCAAATCTGCTTCCGGAAAAAGAGTTCCAAAGGATGTGATTCTTACGATTGATAAATCAGGATCCATGTCGGGACAAAAAATAGAGCAAGCCAGAAAAGCGGCTGAATTTGTGCTCAACAACCTCAACGAAGGGGATCGTTTTACCCTCATCCCATACGAAAGCTCCGTAAACGTCTACAGTTCATCGCTGATTCCCGCCACCCGGCAGGCAGTGGAGGAGGCACTCCGGTACGTTGCCTCTATCCAGGCATCGGGTGGCACCAACATCAACGATGCCTTGCTTAAATCACTATCCTTTACTTCCGAATCCGAAAGACCCCAATACATTCTGTTTCTCACCGATGGGATGCCTACCGTAGGCATCACGGATGAATCGGCGATAGCCGCCAATGCCCTGAAGGCCAACAAAAACAAAGTACGCATTCATACCTTTGGCGTGGGCTATGATGTAAATGCCCGGCTGTTGGACCGCATCAGCGAACAGCACGGGGGCACTGTAACCTATGTAAAACCGGGAGAGAACCTCGAAGTGGCTGTGTCGGAATTTTACAAAAGCATTCAAACCCCGGTGCTGACTGACATCAGTATCTCTTTCACCAATGGGCAGGTGAATGAGATTTACCCGGTTCGTCTCCCCGATTTCTTCGAAGGAGGTCGCATTGATGTAGCAGGAAGGTATCTGAAACCCGGTAAAACAAAAATCGTGCTTACCGGCAAATCGTACGGGGAACCCCGCAGGTTTGAGTATGAAGTTGAGCTGGCCGGCAAAGGAGAAAATCCCGAGTATGCCCATATCGAATCCATCTGGGCTACCCGGAAAATCGGCTATCTGATCGACCAGATCGATCTGCACGGGCAAAATCCTGAGCTGGTGGCATCCCTTACGGAACTGAGCAAGAAATATGGCATCATAACCCCCTATACATCATTCCTGGCCCGGGAAGATGTAAACCTGAATGACACAAGGAACAACAATCAGATTACTTCACAGCAGCTGATGCAGCTGGAGGAGGTAAGTGGAAGCGCAGCTGTGAACCAGAGGGCAAATAAATCGGTGATGAAAGACAACTCCAAAGCTGTGGCATCAGGCAAAGCTGAGTATGCGGATGCTGAAGGAGAAGTTAGGATGGTGGAAAATGTGAAGAATGTTGCCGGAAGAGCCTTCTATTACAAAAGCAACAACTGGGTGGATGCATCTCTCACCGAAGCAGAAGTAAAAAATGCCAGTACCGTGAAGCAATTCTCTGAAACCTGGTTCGAGCTGTCGCGTGCCAACAATGCCGAAATGAACCAACTTCTTACATTCGACAAGGAAGTGGTGGTACGCATGAATGGTCAGGTGTACCGGATTTCTCAATAATCATGGAGTGAAAGCAAATCCTGAAATCCTGTCTGAGCAAAGCCAGGGTTTCAGGATTTGTCATTTTAACCGGAACTCTATGCTCATGGTATAATCCCTGGAAGGTGCTTCCATCTTGTCAAAGGCAATTTTCTGAATCCTGTCTGCAACATATTCGTTCAAAACCCGATTGTCACCGGTAATCTGCTTTACCACTATATGACCTTCGGTATCCAGGCTGAAAGTAATGGTAACGATTCCGGTTTCCTGATTGTTACGGGCAAAATCGGGATACATGATTTCCCTTCTGATGCGTTCATTAATGACAGAATCGGTAGGGTTAACTCCCTTAAGAATTACAAACAGGAACAGAAACAAGAGCGTGAACAAGAGCTTTTTCATGGTTTGCTGAAGTTTTCAGGTTGATTTTCCAGCAAAAGTATCAGTCCATGAATCACTGCTCAAATGATTCCTGCTGAATGACTTAAATCGGCTTCCAAACCCAGTGGAACTAACTTTAAATCATCTCAACAGCGAAGCGCTCAACATCGTTATGCAAACATCCGCCGTATCACCCCC
>CAZJZF010000221.1:0-4880 GCA_964550385.1 uncultured Lentimicrobiaceae bacterium
CTGGCTGGATCTCATTTAATTGTATATCCTCCAATAGGGTAAATACCTCCTGATAGCTATCATATTCTATCTGTTCCCTATCAGACAACGAAAACTGCAAGTTTATATCCTCCAGAATAGCTTGAGCAGTATCGGCTTGTCCGCAGCGCAGGCAGTGCAGAGCATATACATACCGATCTTCGAGGCCGGTGCGGCGCGAAAGGAAAGCGTTGAGGCTGTCGGAACTCCAGGTATTTGCCGTATCGGCCAGATAGTTCCGTATGATCTCATCACCAATGGTACGTACCAGATGAAGATCGGAAGCGGCATTCCCGATCAACTCATCCAATGGCGAATAGCTGCCGCTTTCGTCAAGGATCTCTTCCATGTACTGCTCCGGCATTTGTGGAACGCGGTTGTACAGGGCTTCGAGTACGGCATCGTTGCGGGCCGCCTGGGGATTGGCCACACATACCAGTTTCACCATCAGTGATGTAAAGGCGTCATTCTGTACCATGGCCAGTACTACATCGGCATCCACATATGGCGAAATGCTTATCAGGTTATTGAACTCCTGATACACCTCCCAGGGCTGCGTGGTTTCCACCTGTTCGCCTAAATCCGGAATGCCATTGTTCCGGTAGATATCAAGGATCAGTTTTGAAGAGTTAAAAGCGACCTGGGCAGTACCCATGGAAGTATAAGCCTGACTTAGGTTCTGAATGCTGCCAGTTTTGGGGATGCACTGGATTGAACTGGATTGTTTGATGATAGGAGCAATATTTGAGAATAACTGTGGTTCCATTCGTCCATTGGAACTGCTTGGATCGTATGCATAGCTCAGATAATCCGCATCGAAGTTACTGAAGTCGTTGTCGGCATTGGGGTTTTGGGGCAGATTCAGGTGGCCGGGGGAGAATAGGTTGCCGGCGGGGTAAGGATCCCATTGGTTTGTGGTATTATTCCATGTTCGAATCTGTTGTGACACATTGATTCCAATGTTCTTCTTGTGTGTTGCAATTGATTTGCCACCAACCCAGATATCCCAGGTATCAGGATTTTCAAACTCGTTGCAGAAAAGGCATAGACCTACATTAAGAGTATTTACAACTCCTTTGTTCCTGAATTGCGGCTGGATTCCAACTTTTAGCCCTGAAAAGGTGTTGCGGTAAATTTCGTTGTTTTTGGCTCCGGTGTTGTTCACCAAAATACCATAGGAGGCGGTACCGGGGTAAGCGCTTGAAAAGTTGTTGCCTTCAACCGAAAAACCGTGGCCGGCATCGAGGTAAAGGCCGTAGGGATATCCGAAGGTAGTGGTTTCGTATGCTTCGGCAATCTCCACCTCGTTTTCTTCTATCATAGCTCCCTGGCTGTTCAGCAGATACACACCCCTGTAGTTGTTCACCAGCGAGCATTGTTTTACCTGTAAAAGCTGTGGGCTGTTGGCATACACTGCCCGGTAGTTGCCTGTAAAATCGGCCTCTTTGATGAGCGTGCTATGCCCTTGGGAGGTAAGAGGTTGGGTGATGTGGATGGCGTTGTGGAGGTTGATGAACTGGTTGCGGATTTGCCCGCCACAAGGCACCGTTTGGGTGGTGCAAAGCGGTGTAACTACCACAGAAGCATCGATGGTTCTGATGCCTGTTCCGTTGAGTGATGAGTACAAATAGCCAGATACGGGAGGCGTTTCGTCGTTGCGGAACGTACATCCTTCAACCCTCAGCTGGTATATGCCGTCGAGATCCATATGCGTTGGCGACGTAACCCCTTTCAGCAGGTAATCATCGTCAGTTACAAAGGTACAGTTTCTGAAGTAACTTTGCTCCATTGATGTGGAATAATTTGAGCCATTGTTCTTAAACGGATACATCTGTACCGCCGTTTGGCAGTTGCGGAAGGTAGTGTTGTCGGCGCGGATGATGCCGCCCCCTTTTCTTACACCGCCTATCATGTCTACATACGATGCGATTCCTGTAACTGCATTTTCAATCAGGGCTCCATTGCCTAGTTCTACCAAACCCTGGTTTGATAAACCATTTGTGAAGAACTCCTGATTTGATGAGGGATTTGATTTTACGATTACCCCGCTCCAGGGTTGTATAACTTCAGTATAACTCTGTTGGTAGCTTGAAATGGTATTTCCATTGGCATCGCGGGTAACCAGATTCAGAAGCTCAGGAATTCTTTTGTGGGATGAAAGTTTTGACCCCATTCCATTCATCGTTAATTTTGTATTAGGCCAAACTTTAAGTGCCATATCGGGAGCAAACTGCACTTCTGATTGCACCTCAAGGTTTGCCTGCGTCATAACATTTACAGTACTTGCAATTACCGGATAATTTACCGGGGTTTGCCAAACCGTATTGGTTACGATGGTGTGCTTCATGGGTATAGCAAAGCTTTCTATAATTCTTCCAGCTGTGTAACCATTCATATCAGCCCCCTGAATCACATCCACATACATCATATCCCCTTCAACCCTGAATTTGGCAAAGTGCGGTACCGTGGCAACACACAGTTCATCGCTTGCAACCAGCATTTGTGCATCAACTTTTGAGTCACCGGAGCCTCCATTGCCAAGAATCATGAAGTGTATTCCATTGTCAATCCAATGGGCGTAGTAGTTTTCGTGACCCATGATAATGAGTTGTACTCCGTTGTTAATTGCGTATTGACGAATCTGTTGGGCAGTTGATGCTTCAAGAGGTTCGTTAAACAGTGTTTTATTGGGGTAGTTAAACCCAATGACTTTCCATGGTTTATTGGTTGTATTTAAATCCGCTTCGATCAAAACCAGTTGATTTTGGTTTATTGAATCAGAAGAAGTAATCTCCGGGAATGTAAAATGCACCGGGCCGTAGTTAAAAGTGTGAATGCATTTATTGGCACCTGTACACAATTTGTAATCATATGGCCAGTACTTATTAAATACTTTTACTTGATAATCTGATTGGTATAAACTATAACATCCATGCTGGTTGACTAATCCAACCTTTTTCTCATTTGTACCAATTATTCCCATGATGGGGACATTGCTCCTGATCCATTGTGCATCTGAATGATCCGGGTTAAAGAAATCCTTGCTCCAGTTCTCTTCGCTATCGTATGACACCCAGTCACCAGAATGAAGTAATAGGGTTTGTTGGGTTGTATCTGCAATCATCAGATTTTTCATCTCTTGACACAATTGATTATGAATTGTGCCGTCATCCGTAACTGGCATCGTGGCTCCATAAGCGAAAAAGGTGGCCGATGATGCCATTGGGTCAGGGGCAGTAATAAATGAACCGGTGTATGTCACTGCTTGATTACCTGAGATTTCTAAAGAATAATAGTACTTTGTCCCGGGAGCCAGATTATCAAGAATATGTTTAAATACTCTGTCTGAAGTACTGCAATTTAGATAGGCAGGTGCCATTGAGTATGCCTGAGTGGTGCCGTATCTAAGAGTACAAGTCGTGTTAATTGGCTTAGAGCAGTCGAGCTGGCACATGATGGTCATGGTTTGCTTTCCCGGATGGTTAACATCTGGCAATGGATTAAGAAGCCAGGGTTCTTTGGTGGTTTGCGGACAAGGGTTCGACCATGTCCAAATTCTCACCCAATCCACGACCATAGAATCTATTTGGTAAGTATTATTAGGAAAAAGGATCGAAGGATTATCAAAGCAATATAAACCAGTGTTTAGTGTAATATTGAGTGAATCTACAACACCTGGATTGATCATGGCTCTTTGTTGTATTCCATTAATAAAAAAAAACAGGCTCTCAGGTGTGTATAAAACACTATATATCAAAAAGTTGTGTGGATAATATGTCTGAGGTACAATATCTCTTTCGTCGTAGTAATTAGAATCACCTGGATTCTTAGGGAAATCCAAGTGAATGTTACTCGTCCACCTGTAACCACTTAGTTTACCTGACATTTCAGCAATATCAATCTCTCCAGCATTGTGCTTATTTGTCAAACATTCATTAACTGCAATTGGCCAAAAGCAGGATGAATTAAAGCCGCAGGGTTCGGGAAACGCAATTCTTGCTTCAATATACCCATAATGCGCCATAAAGTTGCACTTTGATTTTATCAACGACGATGTATAGCGGTAGGTATAGTTTACTGGAGGATTCGTTTTGTTTAGCATCGAGTCCTGCATGTAACATCCCCAATAGTGTAAATGCTGTGGAGGACAACAGGTATCCTGTTTTTTCATATAGAGTTTGAGACACCCATCTGAAGAAACATTTGCATTCGATTTTAATGTGACAGCGTGCTCCCCATAATGGTCTGTGAATTCTTCAATTATCCATTTGTTAGTATCCAAATGATCGAATTCATCATTCCATACAAGTTCCCATATGCTTTCTCCATTTGGTTTCCAATTCGACACAGTTGGAAAAGACTGTGCATTGGTCAAATTATGGATTATAACAATTGATAATACTATTAAAAATCTATTTTTCATATAGTTGTATTTGATTCATGATTATGGAATAATATACAAAAAACAATTGACACAATTCATGCTCCAGCTCAAAGTCATTCTGCCCCAGCCAAAAGATGGAAATGGTATAAAAACACTGAATACCTCTGGCGCGATGTATTATCAGGCCAGACTCACACGCACACTCACACTCACACTCACACTCACACTCACACTGTAGTCTCTCTCTCTCTCTCTCTCTCTCTCTCTACAGCACCAATGATTACAGGATATATCATTAATAATATATTGAATTGATTGCAGAAGAAAGAACGGCAAATACCCCCTTAAGCCCTGGGTTTGGGCAGGAAACCGTGTGCCGGTTATACTGTTGGATTTCATGGAGGGTGAAATCGTGTGGGGTAATTTGGAGGATAAAGATAATACACAATGAAATGTTTCCGACATTCAACATGAAAAT
>CAZJZF010000222.1:0-4821 GCA_964550385.1 uncultured Lentimicrobiaceae bacterium
GATATTCTGAATGGTATGGGACAGAATGTGATGGTCTCCACTTTCAGGGAATTTTATCGCCTCACAGACTATTTGGGCAGGTTCAGTCTGAACAAAATCAGAATAGTGATGGGAATCGACAATTTCTCCAATATTCTGGACGAGAAATACTACACTGAACTTCCCGGCGGAATTCTTGAAGCATTTGGGAAGCTCTTCAGAAAAAACACCCGGCTGTACATCTACCCTACTCTTCATGCCAATGGCAAAACACTGGTTTCCCTGAATAATATCACCATTGCAAATCACCTTCAGGAGTTATACAGGCATCTGATTGCCAATAGCTACATTCAGGATATCATAAATATTAAGGCAGACAGGCTGCATATCCGTGCAAGAGATGTTGTAAAACAAATTGCCAAGGGCGATCCTGAATGGCTTCGCTGTGTTCCGGTATACATTTCGGATGCCATTATTAAAAGACGACTTTTTGGGTATGTGGATGTTGTGAAACCAAAAGAAGATGCAGTCGAAAATTGCACCTGATCCCGTATCTTTGCCTGCAAAGGTTCTCCATTATGAAAATTATTGAAGTTACTTCTCCGCAACTCATCAGGGAATTTCACAAGGTGCAGAAAGTGTTGTATCGTAACGACCCTGTCTGGATACAGCCTGTATACAACGACATTGAGAAGATTTTCGACTCCGGCCAGAACAAGCTCTTCCGCAAAGGGGAAGCTATTCGATGGGTACTAATAGACCCTTCGGGTATAACCATTGGACGTGTAGCCGCTTTCATCGACCGGAAGACCTGTAATAAGAATGATCAGCCCACAGGAGGAATGGGTTTCTTTGAGTGCATCAATGACCATGATGCTGCGTTTATGCTGTTCGATGCAGCAAGACAATGGTTATCGGAGAGGGGTATGGAAGCAATGGATGGCCCGATAAATTTTGGTGACCGTGATCGGTGGTGGGGTTTGCTGGTCGATGGGTTTCATGAACCCAATTATTGCATGCCTTACAACCCGCCCTATTATCAGCAGCTTTTTGAAGCATACGGTTTCCGCGACTATTTCAAACAGTTTACCTATCATCGCAATGTGTACGACGGTGATCTGGACCAGCATCTTAAGGTGACAGCAGACCGTATAGCTGCCAACCCAAGGTATCGGATTCAGCACATCAAAAAGGGGAATCTGGAAAGATATGCAGAAGAGTTCCGGCATATATACAACCACGCCTGGACCAGGCATGGCGGGGTAAAGGAGATCACCACAGCCCATGCCATGGCTTTGCTGAAAAGCCTGAAACCAATCCTGGACGAAAGGTTGGTCTGGTTCGCCTATTTCGATGATGAACCTGTTGGATTCATGATCATGATACCGGAAATGAATCAGGTGTTTAAACATGTAAACGGGAAAATGAACCTGGCAGGCAAACTCAGGTTTCTCTGGTATTTTAAGGTGAGAAAGGTGTGCAACAAGGCACTGGCTCTGATATTCGGTTTTGTGGAAGAACACCAGCGCAAAGGGCTCGAAGGGGCAATGGTATACGCTTTCAGAGACGTGGCCCTGGCAAAGGGATTTCCCTACCGGGAAATTGAACTCAACTGGATTGGGGATTTCAATCCCACAATGATCCGTATCGTAGAAATGGTAGGATTCAGAGTACGAAAAACCCATATTACTTACCGGTATCTTTTCGACAGGAACAAACCTTTTGCCCGCGCAAAAACAGTTAGTTAAAAAAGTATGAATAAGAAGATCATAATCACAGGCATTACCGGACTGGTAGGCAAAGCACTTTCGCAGGCCTGTCTGGAAGCAGGTTTCGATGTGATTGGGTTATCCCGAAATCCCGTTAGGGCAAAAAACACCCTTGCCCCTGAGGTGCAACTGCTTGATTGGAAAGATGTTGATACGGATTATTGCAGGCTTTATTTCGAGGGAGCGTATGCCATAATAAACCTTGCCGGGGAAAACATCGGAGACCATCGCTGGACAGCAGATCAGAAAAGGAGAATCCTGCATAGCCGGCTAAACTCAGTTGGCAAATTGCATGGAATCCTGAAGAGCCTTAAGCAAAAGCCAAAATTGTTTTTACAAGCCTCAGCAGTTGGATATTACGGGTATAATACCTCTGTGCCAGTGAATGAAACCAGCACAGTCGGATCAGGTTTTCTTTCATCAGTATGCAATCAACTGGAGGCAGAGGTTCATGAGATTACGGAATTAAGAACTGTTGTGATGAGATTTGGGGTTGTACTCGATTCGGAGGAAGGAGCCCTTGCAAAAATAGTTAAGCCAATGAAGAGGTTTGGTGTGGGTGCCATCCTGCTTCCGGGTTCCAATTACCTTTCATGGATTCATCTCTCAGATCTCACACATGCAATTCTTCATATCCTGAATCTCTCCGATCCCAAACCTGTTTACAATATTACCTCTCCAAATCCAATTCCTTATAAAAAGTTTTACGCACAGGCAGCCAGCATCCAAAGCACATGGATAAAAATTCCGGTACCTGTTCAAATGCTTCAAATCCCTTTTGGCAGAAAGATGGTAAAAGAAACCCTCCAAGCCAGTCAGTTTGTTTTGCCACAAGCATTAATGGATGATGGATTTGTATTTCGTTACCCGGAAATAGATAACGCATTACAGCATCTGCTCACCTGACCTTATACCGCCCCATTCCCTGCAGGTCAAGGTGCGTACTCCCTTTAACCATTTCCTCCGCCAAAAGCCTTTCCCCAACAGGTTCTATCAGTTCTCTGGTGTTTTCCCTGGGATTTTTGATCCTGTTGCTGATGGGATATCCGTTCATCTTTTCTGCCGGATAAGGTCGCAACATCCAGGTAACATCATCGAGGTGGCTCCCGTTCAGCCATTTTTCCTCCATCTCCTTTTCAAGGATTACCGGTGACCTGTGGTGTGGCAAACTGGCAAGTAATGTATTGGCAGCAGTAGTAATGATGGCGAATGATTTCAAAATTTCTCCTGTCTCCCTGTCGGTCCATTCATCCCAGATACCTGCAAAAGCGAATGGTTTTCTGTTGCGCAAATAAATCAGAAATGGTTTGCTGAGTTTTTCGGCTGTGGTTCCTTCAATGAAGGCATCGGCCAATACAAGGCAGCGCTGACTTCGTATCGCTTTCCGAAAAGCCGGTTTACTAAGGATTCCCTTGGCACCTGCATAACCGGCAAAATTATCCGGGTTGTGATCACCTTCTGCCCGGGCATTGATCAGATACATGGGTTTGGATGCCCAGAAAGGAGTAAGCCCAAACACAAATGATTGCGCTTCACGCGGCTTCTCAGCAGTAATTACCAGTCCGTTTTTCCCGGGTCCGATGTTAAAACAGGGTTCATAGCCAATGTGTTCAGGGATTGTAATGTTATAAGCCCGTTCAATCACCTCAGCCTTCTGTACCAATATATATCTGCCACACATAATATCTCTGAATCGACCCGATTATTATACAAAGATAAACTTACTTGTTGAATTTATGTATACCTTAGTAGCGGATGAAAGATGAATATTTAACGGTTGCGAAGGAGGCACGTTCGGTATACAGGGATCGTGGCAGCCGGTTCATCGGGATTGTCTTTCCGGTAGAATCTGAAACGGATATTAAGGAAATGCTGAACACCCTCAGGAAAGAGTTTCACGATGCCAGGCATCATTGCTATGCCTACCGGCTTGACCCGGAAGGATCTGTCTGGAGAGTAAATGATGATGGGGAACCCGCAGGTTCGGCAGGCAAACCCATGCTGGGACAGCTTCAATCGTCAGGTGTAAGTGACGTACTCGCTGTGGTTATCCGGTATTTCGGAGGTACCAAGCTGGGAGTACCCGGGCTCATTAAAGCCTACAAAACCAGCATTAAAGATGCCCTTTCGGAAGCTGGCACGGTTTCTAAGATCGTATTAAAACCTCTGGTGATAGACTATGGCTTTGAACACATGAATCAGGTGATGAAGGTTATCAAAGAGATGAATCCTCAGGTGATTTCGGCTCATTATGATGCCATGTGCAGGATGGAGATCAGGATCAGAAAGTCGGAAGCTGAAAGATTGCGGTCTAAACTGGAGCCAATAAAAGGTGTTCAGATTCTTGAACGGTTCTGCGAAGCTTCAGTGGAGGCAGAGAGAAGAATTTTATAATGAGTTTATTTGATGATATTTAGATCGAATAATCAGAAGCGAATAATTCTATTGTATTGTATATCAATACAATAACAGCTATTAACATATATCAAACATCCTGTTGTCGAGAAACGGTCTGTTAAGTATCACGGTTATGTTAATTTCAGGAGGATTGATTTATTTTAGATAAACCCTATAAATAAGCCAAAATGAGTATCTTAATTTCCTAACACCTTCAAAACTTCTCTTTGACCTATACAACATTTTTAGTAGATTGTCAAGTTTTTTTTTAGGTTTCATCCGCTTTTTTTTGAACCAATTTTGCACTCCTAACACCATAACCTTAAACGCAGATTCCATCCTTATGCCCCTCACCCATTCAGAAGTTTGGCAAAACTGCTTATCTGTCATTCAGGACAACCTCAGCCAGCAGAGTTTCAGGACTTGGTTTGAACCTATTGTGCCCGTTAAGCTTCATGATTCTGTACTTACCATTCAGGTACCCAGTCAGTTCTTCTACGAATGGCTCGAAGAACACTACATCACCCTGCTTCGCAAAACTATCCGTCAGCAACTCGGTACGGAAGGCCGTCTCGAGTACAGTATCGTGATGGAACATGCGAATGCAGAGTCAAAACCTTACACTGTGAAGATCCCTACACGGACTCATGGTGATCTGAAAAACAGCCCAGTAACT
>CAZJZF010000223.1:0-4815 GCA_964550385.1 uncultured Lentimicrobiaceae bacterium
AGCGAAATCTGCATGCAGAGCCAATTCCATCAGGTGCATTTTTCCGTTAAATTCTCTCACCTCCTTGTTTCCCTGAACCTCTGTCCCGTATCCCGCGGGTACAAAAAAGGCGGGTATGCCAGCACCTCCTGCACGTATTCTTTCTGCCAGAGTCCCCTGAGGGATGAGCTCAACATCCAGCTCTCCTGCAAGTAGCTGACGTTCGAACTCCTTATTCTCACCAACATATGAAGCAATCATCTTTTTGATTTGGTGCTTTTTCAGCAAAAGGCCCAGCCCAAATTCTTCAACACCCGCGTTATTTGAGATACAGGTGAGCCCTTTAATGTCGCTCTCTGCGAGTGCCTTAATACAATTCTCGGGTATCCCGCACAATCCAAAACCACCAAACATGATGCTCATATCGTTGGTGATACCCTGAATTGCTTCGTATGCGTCTTTTACAACTTTATTCATAAATTATTGATTTGTCTTTAACTGAATTAAATCTGAAATGTTTGAAAACTCTTAAACCGGATATTCATTGATTACATACCTTCCAATCACCAGGCGTTGGATTTCGGAGGTTCCTTCACCAATTTGCAATAGGCGCTGGTCGCGATAAAAACGCTCAACCTGATAATCTTTCATCAGACCGTAACCCCCATGAATCTGAACTGCCTCATAGCTAACCTGATTGGCAATTTCTGAGCAGTAAAGTTTAGCCATTGCCGATTCCTTAGCGAAAGGTTTTTTATTGTCTTTCAGCCAGCATGCCTTATAAAGCAGATTTCGCGCAAGCTCAATTTTCATAGCCATATCGGCAAGTTTGTTGGCTACCACCTGATTATCGGAGATGGGCTTGCCAAACTGAATTCGCTGCTGTGCGTACCTCACTGCCAGCTCAAAGGCTCCCTGAGCGCAGCCCAGTCCCATAGCGGCAATAGATAAACGACCGTGGTCGAGGGTGTTGAGCATGATCTTGCTGCCATCACCCCGCTTCCCGAGAAGATTTTCTTCCGGAACAATGCAATCGTCAAAATACAATTCAGCAGTATTGGAAGCCCTCCACATCATTTTGTCATGCATGGCTTTAACCGTAAATCCGGGAGTATTCTGCTCCACAATGATAGCTGAAAACTCTTTTTTGCCGTTGCTTTCTCCGGAGACCACCTGCACTGTGCTTCCCAGCGTGATTTCAGTAGCAGCATTGGTGATGAATATTTTACATCCGTTGATTCTCCATTTGCCGTCTTCCAGCACCGCAGTTGTTTTGGTAGCCCTGGAATCAGAGCCTGCATCGGGTTCTGTCAGTCCGAATCCCCAGAGGGCTTCACCGGTACATTGGGGGGGTATGTACTTTTTTTTCTGTTCTTCTGTTCCGAAATAATATAAGGGTGTAACACCCAGACTATTGTGAGCAGCAACGGTAGCTGCCTGAGATCCATCAATACGTGCCAGTTCCTCCACAGCAATGATATAGGAAATGTAATCAAGTCCTTGCCCTCCGTAATCGGGGGAGACAACCATGCCAAAGAGTCCCATTTCGCCCATTTTACGCGTTAGATCGAGAGAGAATTGTTGATTCTCATCCAGTTGCTGGGCAATGGGTTTAATTTCGCGCTCTGCAAAATCGCGCACACTCTGCCGGATAAATACTTGTTCCTCGCTTAATTCAAAATTCATTTTTTCAGGTATTTAAGGATTGATATTATTGTTCATCTTCAAGTACAACGAGAGTCGTTGAAGCTTCAACCATATCGTTGAGGTTCACATTGATTCTCTGTACCACTGCATCTTTGCTCGAAAGAATTCGGTTTTCCATCTTCATGGATTCAATTACCAGTAAAACATCGCCTTTTTTCACACTGTCTCCTTGCTGAATATTCAGCTTGAAAACTTTCCCCGGCATAGGGGACTTTATGGTGTTGGAGTCGGAAGCTGAAGAAGCGCTTCCACCTCCGATTGATACATGGCTGGCCAGCAAATCAAAACGTTTCATTTCGAAAGCAGCGCCATTGATTGTTATTCTGGTATTGCCTTTTTCAGAAGGGGTGAGTTTGGCAAAAAAGCATTCTTTATCAATGCACACATCGGCTTCCAAAGTGTCAAGATAAATCAGGCTGCATTCGTGCACTTTATCTTCTATTCTGATTATATAGTCGTTGTTCTTTTGCTGTTCAATAATCATGGGCATTTCTTTGCCTTCGAAAAGAATAACCACCTGCATATTGTTTCTCCAGAATCCGATAGAGCTCCAGATGTCTTGTTCTTTAAATGGGTTTCTTGATTCCTCAGCTTTTCCGATGTTAAGGCTGTGAAGCAAAAGTGCTATGGCAGCAATATTCTTATCTGCTTCTTTTTTGCTGTATCCACTGCGATTGGGGGCTTGTTTTTCTTTCACGATAATAGAATTCCTGGGTGATTTAAATTTGCTGATTTCTTCTTCAAAACGTTGTTTAGCTATCCCTGATTTATAGTCACGATATTGTGTTTCGTGCATGGCAAATTCAAAGAGCTCCTCGTCATTGGGGCCAGTATCCCAGGAGTTCTTCTGCATTTCCTCTCTGTATTTGTCAAGCACGTCAGGATAGGCATCCTGGGGTATGCCGCTATAAAATGAACGCCCTTGTTCTTTGGCAAGTTTTTCAAACACAGGGTCAATTTTTCCGGGCAGGCAACCGGCCTTTCCAAGCAGCATGTCCCAGGTGTTGTCGTCAATCATTTCAAAGCGTTCCCTGCCCTGAGCAAGTGACAGAACATTCATCAGGGCTGTATTTTTTACATACTGACTGAATGGAGTTACCAGAGGTGGATAGCCCATCATAGGCCAGATAAAGGCAACTTCCTCAAAAAGTTGAATAAGCAGTTCGTCTTCTGTTAGTTTTGGTTTTCCTGCTGTCTCAAGAGCCAAATTAATGCCCTGATGCACACCTTTCAGATCAGCCATCAGGCTTCCCATCATGCCTCCCGGCAAACCACTGTCGATTAGCAGGCTGGATGTGAAGCGGTTTTTAGGATCAATAAAGTAACCCAGAAAATCATCAATAAACTCTTGTGTCAGCGCGCGGGCTTCCATGTAAGCTTTCATGTTAATTTTTGGAACGTCAAAGCCGGCATCGTCGAGCATGTCGCGGATTGTAATAACATCCGGATGAACCATGCCCCACGACAAAGGTTCCATTGCAACATCAAGGTAATCAACACCCGCTTTGGCTACTTCAAGCATAGAGGCTACCGAAAAACCCGGCCCTGAATGTCCATGGTACTGCACTTTGATGTGAGGGTATTTTTGTTTGATTGCATATACCAGCTTTCCTAGAGTCACAGGTCTTCCAATGCCTGCCATATCTTTCAGGCAAATCTCATCAGCTCCGTATTCTACCGCTTTGTCAACAACCTGCATGTAATAATCAACCGAATGAATGGCTGAATGTGTGATGCTCAGCGCGGCCTGAGAAATCATACCCGCTTCTCTGGCGTAACGGATTGAAAGTTCAAGATTACGATGATCGTTGAGCCCGCAAAACGAACGGGCTATATCAACTCCCTGAGCTTTCTTAACCTGATACATCAGCCGGCGCACATCAGCCGGTACCGGAAACATACGGATGCCGTTAAGTGCTCTTTCGAGCATATGGGTTTGTATCCCGGCATCGTTAAATGGTTTTACCCAGTCTCTTACAGCCTTATTGGGGTTCTCACCAAATAAAAGGTTCACCTGCTCAAAGGCGCCTCCATTGGTTTCAATTCTCGCGAAACACCCCATCTCAATTATTACTGGGGCAATACGAACCAATTGATCAGCACGGGGAACATATTTCCCTGATGATTGCCACATGTCGCGGTAAATAAGACTAAACTCTATCTTGCGTTTGTTCATGGATACAGGTTTTTTATTCAATCACCCAGTTGGGTTTGCGTTTTTCCAGAAAAGATGCCATCCCTTCCTGACCTTCCTTTGATGCTCTTAGTGTTGCGATGGTTTTAGCCGTGTAATCAATGGCCTCTTCATAGTGCAGCGTGTTTGATATCTTGTAAATTAGTTCTTTGCATGCTGTAATGGCATCAGGACCACTGCTTAGAAGGTGCCTGATGATTTCACCCACAAAGGACTCCAGTTCGTCATCCTGCATCGATTTGTTTGCCAGACGATATTGTTCTGCTTCTTTTCCATTGAATCTTCTTCCTGTGAGCATAAGGTCAAGGGCACCATATTCTCCTATACGTTTAACAACATAAAGAGAGATTGTTGCAGGTGCTATTCCCAGCTTCACCTCACTGAAGGCAAATCGTGTTTCATGGGTACAGTACACAAAATCGCAGGCTGCCAGAAGTCCGTTAGCCCCACCGATGGCAGCACCATGCACCATGGCGATGGTAGGTTTAGGGCAGGTATATATAGCTCTGAAGCAGGCCGCCAGTTGCAGGCTGTCGTGATAGTTTTCCTCATACCCGAAAGCTGCAATGCCTTTCATATAATTAAGGTCGGCACCGGCACAAAAGGACTTGCCTTTGCCTCGCAGTATTACAACGCGCAGACCTTCTATATTTGCAATTTCCTCAAAACATTGGATGATTTCAGAGATCATCTTTTCATTCAGGGCATTGTGCACTTCGGGGCGGTTGAGCCAGAGGGTGCCTATGCTATTGCTGATGCTGAACTCTATTGTTTCATATTTTTCCATATTCCCGATTTTTTTACATTCTGAAAACACCATAATTCTGATCCGGAAAGGCTTTATTTCTCGACATAGCAATGCCCATGGCAATTACCTATCGTGTATCCACTGGGTCGAGGATGCCGTCATCCCATAGTCGGGCTGTGCTGTAATA
>CAZJZF010000224.1:0-4807 GCA_964550385.1 uncultured Lentimicrobiaceae bacterium
CAGCCTCCTGATGGTTATGAGTGAATCGGGCAAACTTATCCCACTGCAAAAATGCCTGAATACCAATGGTTTGATCAACCATGCAACAGGCAATCCCAATGCAAGCAAAAACTTTGAAAGCCACATCAGGAAACGCACTAGCCGCCCGTAGCGGAAAATTGAAAACAGAAAGCGGGCTCTCAGGATTTCCCTGCGGGTTCGCCAGGAAAAAGCAATGCCTGTGTTGGTAATATCAGGTTTTGTCAGTTGTGGTTTCATTGGCTGCAGGAAGAATTACATTCACCGAGGTGCCTTCTCCTACACTGCTGCTGATGGTTAGCACCCCGTTGTTTTTGCGGATAAAATCGGAAACGATCTGAAGGCCAATCCCGCTGCCGCGCTCACCCTCGGTTCCTGTACTGACAAGAAGGATTTCGCCGGCGAGGATTCTTTCCACCTGATTCTGCTCCATTCCAACCCCGTGATCCCTGATGGTTATGCCGCACTTGTTACCTGTCATTTCTGACATCACAGTTATATCGCCATCCTTAGGGGTAAACTTCACAGCATTGGACAACAGGTTCCTGAAAACGCTTTTCATCATTTTAGTATCTGCCAGAATATAATGTTCCGGATCGATCTGAAGGTTAACCTTCAGGTTCTTTTGCCCAATGTTGCCTTTGATCTGAAATAATGCCTGATCTACAAGTAGTGAAAGAGAGGCCGGTGCAGGATGAAGCTTCAATGTCTCGGTATTGGATCGTGTCCAGTCCAAAAGGTTTTCAATCATGCAAAAAGCATCATTAACGCTCTCCTTAATCCCCTGAAGTATTTCATGAAAGTCTTCTGAACCAGGCTCCAGGTATCCCTCTTCCAAAAGAGATATCATCATGGAAATATTGGAAAATGGAGTTCGGATATCGTGCGCAATGACCGAGTACAATTTGTCACGAGCCAGACTGATCTTCTTAATCTCATCAGCCTTTTGCTGCAGAGCTATTCTGTTCCTGTACAGTTCTGTATGCGTTCTCACGCGGGCCTGCAATTCTTCCCTGCGAAAAGGTTTGGAAATAAAATCCACCCCTCCTGCATCGAAACCTGATACAATATTATTTAGGTCACCAAAGCCGGTAAGAAATACTACTGGAATTTCAGCCAACCCAACATGATCTTTAAGATCGATGCAAAATGAGATCCCATCCTCTCCCGGCAGCTTTAAATCCAGCAGAATGAGATCTACCGGATGTTCAGCCAATAACCTCCGGGCTGCATCAGTATCTGATGCAAGAAGTACCTTAAAACCGATTTCGTCGAGCATAACCTCCACCAGTCTGAGGTTTACAGCATCGTCATCGACTACCAGGATTGTCACAACTTTATCAGCCATAATGCAAAGATATCAGAATTTGTTTGTGAAATGACGATGTTTTTCTGCCATGAAACAGATGGTTTAACAGAGATATTCTATCAGTGGTTTATTAAACAAGCAGATTCGATAGCTGGAACAAGCTCATTCAACAAATGGCTTGCATCATCCGGTTTATTCAGCAGCACGAAAACATTTTTTCCCATAACTGACATTTTAATGTCATCGGAATCCATACCTGTCAGTATCACTACAGGAATATCCGAAAACTTACCGGACTGCCGCAGGAGGTTTATAAACCTGAAACCATCCAGAACCGGCATTCTGAGATCAGTGATAATCACATCAGGGCGAAAATTGTTGTCGAGAATACTCATCGCTTCAAGGCCATTTTCAACGGTTGTGATATCATAACCCTTTGACAAAAGAACTTTTACCATAAGGGAATACTCTTTCTGATCCTCCACCAGCAACAGCTTCTTTTTCTGATTTTCGGCCACCATTTGTTTTCAGAATATGATGTTGTGTTTAACCGCAGAAAGATACGAAGAGTTTGATTCTTTCCGCATCTGATTTTTTCTCAAATTTGACCGGCAATTTGAATTCATTACCTATTTCTTCCAGCACCACTGTTAAGTACTGATTTTTAGAAATCTGCCCATCTGATACTTCGTGCCAATGCCACAAATAAAAGAAAGAGCGATTGTTCTGTGTTCTGATCTGCAGGAGTTTTTATCTGTAATCAGAAAAATAACAGATGGATGGGAAGGAACTTCTGTTTTTCTTCTTTGTGACGAAAACACCTACAAATACTGCTATCCATTCATTGCTCCACTGAACCAACCCGATAAGCAGGTTGCTGTTTTTGTTATGCCCTCCGGTGAAGCAGAAAAAACATCAGAGACACTTTTTCGAGTTCTGGACTGGCTTTCTGAACACAAAGCCTCAAGAAAGAGCCTGCTCATGAACCTGGGTGGTGGTGTTGTGAGTGATCTTGGTGGATTTGCAGCCTCCATTTACAAACGGGGTATTTCCTACATCAACCTGCCAACGACCCTTCTGGCTATGATCGATGCTGCCATTGGGGGAAAGACCGGAATTAACCATCATCACATTAAAAACCAGATAGGCAGCTTTCATTTACCACAGGCTGTGCTTATCTGGCCCGGATTTCTGGAGACACTTCCGGCCACTGAATGGCTGTCGGGCAAAGGGGAAATGATGAAATATGCTTTGTTGGGTGCTGGATTCACCTTGCAGGATATTCCGAAAACAAACGATACAGCGAACTTCGGGAACCTGATATCCCTGTGTGCTTCTTTCAAATACAGGATCACAACCCTGGATCCAAACGAGAAAAAGATACGGATGATCCTGAACTTCGGACACACCATTGGACATGCCCTTGAATCGGAAGCGCTCCGGTCAGGGGTTCCTCTTTCCCATGGAGAAGCTGTGGCCGCTGGTATTCTTGCAGAATTGAATATCCTCCTGCAAAAAAAACTCATCCCATCCTCTTTGTCCGATGACTCAGCCCGGGTATATCGGATCCATTTTAAACCAACGCCCATACAACAGATAATTGAAAACGACGTGACAGAATGGCTGCATCACGACAAGAAGATAAAGAACGGAAAGATGTACATTCCTGCCATCCCTTTCAAAGATGGTGACTTTTTCAGAGTGGAGGTAAGCCTTGAACAGTTGCAATCCGGCTTGGAATTTTTAAAACGGATCTTCGCTGATTAATATGGAAGGAGTAATACATATTGAAGGAATCGCTGCTTCATCCGGGCGTGCAGAAATCTCACTGCCGGCTAGCAAGAGTGTGCTGAGCCGGATAACGATGATGGCCGGTTTGCAGGAAATTTGCGTGCAGGACGAGATGTACCAGGGTCAGGCAGATGATGCCTGTTTAATGCGGGATGTTTTGCAGCGTATCGATCGGAACAATGCTTCCGGATCACCTCTTATCATCGACTGCAGAAATGCAGCCACTGTTTTTCGAATGGCTGCCGTATATGCTGCTTACCGCGGTGGGGAATACCTCTTTACCGGAACAATGGATTTGCGCAGGCGACCGGTAAATGAACTTGCCATGGCACTTAAAGATGCAGGAGTTCAAGTGGAATTTACAGAAAAAACGGGATTCCCTCCTCTCCATCTGCATTCTCACGGACTCAAATCAGAAAGGCTTACTTTATGTGCAAAAGAGAGCAGCCAGCACATTTCGGGATTCCTGATGGCAGGCGCTGTTCTGCCTGATGGAATTACCCTGGAAATACACGGCAGTGTAGTCTCAAAACCTTACATTGACCTAACAGTAAAGCTTATGCAAGAGGCAGGGGCCAGGGTTGTAACTGAGGGGCAAAGAATCCGGGTAGAGAATACCGGATATCCTGCTTTTCTCCCCTTACAGGAGGCAGACTGGTCTTCGGCTGCTTTCTTTTACGCCGCATTGACACTCTTGCCAATCGGAACAAGCGTACTATTGAAAGGCCTTCGTATGGATTCCGGACAGGGTGACAGGGAGGCGGTAAGGCTGTTTGGAATGCTTGGCATTCATACAGAAACTTTCGAATCTGACATTCTGATAACCCACCTGGAAACAACAGAAGCAGAGTGCAATGCGGACTTTACTCATTGCCCTGATCTTTTCAACGCCTTTGCTATTGCAGCAGCCCTCAGACAAGCAGAGTGCACATTAACAGGCCTCAATAACCTAAGGTATAAAGAGTCGGATCGTTTACAGAATTTCTTGCATGGATTGCAGGCAATGGGTTATAAATACCAACTGGAGGAAGGTGCCCTGCATTTGATTCCGGGAACTTCGGCATACCCCGAACCACTGCGGCTTGACAGCAGCGGTGACCATCGCATGGTGATGTCATTTGCCGTGGCGGGGCTTAAGCATCCCCTGGTTCTGACGAATCCTTATGTAGTATCAAAATCCTTTCCGGGTTTCTTCGAAGAGTTCTCCCGCATTGCCATTGTTAAGGCCCTATAACACCCTGAAGACTGATCTTCACCCCTTGGTTGGTTCAGAGGAAAGTTATACTTTTGCACCCGAAAAAAAAGTGGCATAGCAACCATTCGCACCTGATGTGCATCAAGAAGATGGTATGCTGTTGACCGCAGCGTGAAACTGCTTTGTCAGTTTTAATTTGGCATTCACAGTAAACCAACCATACTCCATGGCAACAACTGCAGACATAAAAAACGGAATCTGTATCGAATTCAATGGTGACCTTTGTACCATTATTGAGTTCCAGCATGTAAAACCTGGCAAAGGGGCAGCTTTTGTCCGCACCAGACTGAAAAATGTAAAAACCGGCAAGGTGTTGCCAAACACTTTCCCCTCCGGTGCAAAAATCAACATTCAGCGTGTTGAGCGGCGTAAGTATCAGTATCTTTACAAAGATGAAGGCGGATACAATTTTATGCACAACGAGACCTACGAAC
>CAZJZF010000225.1:0-4798 GCA_964550385.1 uncultured Lentimicrobiaceae bacterium
GGTTCATTGCGCCTTGCACGAATCAGGAATTCCTTGCCGTTTTCAAGATGGATTTTTACTTCGCTGAAAAGCGGCGAACCAAGCACATACTGGTTGCTGCCCGGGCAAACCGGATAAAATCCCATAGCCGACAGTACATACCACGCCGACATTTGTCCGCAGTCTTCGTTCCCGCACAGACCATCGGGCTGGTCGGTGTACATCTCCGACATGATACGGCGCACCACGGCGGCGGTCTGGTGCTGTTTTCCGAGGCATGCGAAAAGGTATGCCATGTGGTGACTGGGTTCGTTGCCATGGGCATATTGACCGATGAGGCCGGTAATATCGGATTGTTCGCGCCCGGTGGTTTTGGAAGTTGTAGAGAACATTTCGTCGAGGAGCTTCAGGTAATTTTCTTTACCCCCCATCATGTCAGCATGCCCTTCGATATCATGGGGAACATAGAAATTGTACTGCCAGGCGTTGGCTTCGGTAAGGTGGAAATTCACTTCCCTGGGGTCGAAGGGTGCGATAAAGGTACTGTTTACTTTGGGGCGGAAGAAACGGGTTTCGGGTTCAAACAGGTTTTTGTAATATTGCGCACGTTTTATAAATGACTGATATACTGAATCATTGCCCATGCTTTTCGCCATCATGGCAATGCACCAGTCGTCGTAGGCATACTCCAGGGTTTTCGACACAGATTCCGATTCCAGGTCGGCAGGGATGTAGCCATGATCGCGGTACGGTTTCAGTCCGAAGTGGTCGAGGTTGGCGCTGTGCTGCATTGCCTCCAGTGCCAGCAGGGTATCGAAATCGCGGATCCCTTTCCGGTAGGCGTCGAAGATGACCGGTACGCTGTGGTACCCGATCATGCATTCGGTTTCGTTGGCAGCCAGTTCCCAAACAGGCAGCCTGCCACCCTCTTTGTATTGCCTCAGTAAGGTGCGCACAAATTCGCCGGTGCGTTTGGTGTCGATGATGGTAAGCAGGGGATGGAGAGCCCGGTAGGTATCCCACAATGAGAAAACGGTGAATTGGGGGGAGTCTCCGGCATCATGGATCTGGCCATCCATACCGCGGTACCGGCCATCGGTATCCGACCAAAGATTGGGGGCAACCATCGTGTGATACAGGGCGGTATAGAAAGCAGTACGTTCTGCCCGGGTGCCACCTTTAACTTCTATTTTGCCGAGCTCATTATTCCATGCTGCATCGGCATCCTGTTTCACTTCCTCGAACGATTTTCCGGAAATTTCGGTTTCCAGATTTTTCAGTGCACCTTCGGCATCTACCGACGAGATGCCCACTTTCACCAAAAGCTCTCTATCTGCCGACTCACCAAATCCCAGCCACAGCACAAGTCCGAGGCTGTCGGCACGCCATTCAAACGGAACCGTGGCAACATTCGCAGAGTCTTTCATTTTGACTTGTTGCACCGGTTTGCTCAGCCGCATGGCGAAATAGAAGTGCTGCTCTTTTGCCCAGGCAGCCGACACACGGTAGCCGAGTATGGTGCTGTCATTCAACATCTGAAATCCTGATCGGATTACCGGATCGCGATGAGCCAGATCGAGAATCAGTCCCTGGCTGGATACTTTTTTATCCCATTGGTACCTATGAATGCCGCTGCGATGCGATGCAGTAAGCTCTGCCGTAACGCCGGGACCGTCGAGCTTCACGGCGTAGTAACCCGGCCTGGCTATTTCAGAATCTTTATCAAAGGGGGAGGCGTAGCTGCAAATGGCGTTTTCTCCTGTGCCGTTTACAAAGCAGGGCTCACCCGTGGTGGGCATCACCAGCAGGTCGTTGTAGTCGGGCACTCCCGTTCCGCTCAGGTGGGTGTGAGAGAAGCCATAAATCGTATCATCGGAATAGTGATAACCGCTGCAGCCGTCCCACCCTTCAAGCCGTGTGTCGGGACTAAGCTGTATCATCCCGAAGGGCATGATAGCACCCGGAAAAGTGTGGCCATGTCCACCGGTGCCAATAAACGGATTCACCTGATCGGTAAAGGATTGTTTGGTCTGGTGGCATCCAACAAGGGATGCCAGAAATAACAACGCTGTAAACAGTGCTATCTTTCGCATTGCCGTATGGTTTGATGGTTTATTGCTGACTTCCCGTCGAGGGTCGGATCTCAAGGGTGGTGCTGAGCACCAGGTTGTTGACAGAATTCGTCTCCCCGTTATCGGATTTTCGGATGAGATCTTTTAAAATCCGTACTGCCTCTGTGGCGATCTCTTCCCGGGGTTGGGCACAGGCGGTAACGGGTGGATCGCACAGCCTGAAAAGGTCGATGTCGTCGAAGGAGCAGAAAGCCACATCGTCGGGAATTTTCAGTCCCAGGTTTCTGATCACTTCCAATGCTGCGACTGCTATGTTATTGTTGGCGGTGAACAAGGCAGTAACCCCTTTTTTTTCTGAAATCATCCCGGGCAATTCCCGCTCTACGGTTCCCCGCACATCATCAAACGGGATATTGAGGATCCATTGGCTCTGCACTTTAATGCCTGCTTCTTTCATGGCATCACGATACCCTTTAAGCCTGTCGCGCAGGGTGCTGATGTGTGCAGGGCTAAGGGACAAATGTGCTATGCGCTTGTGTCCCAGAGAAACCAGGTGTTTTGTGAGATTAAAGGCACCCTGGTAGTTATCAACTAAAACTGCCGGAACATCCAGCCTTGGGATTGAACGGTCGATGAGCACAATGGGGTATCCGAGCCTTTTCAGGTCAGCCAGGGCGTTTGGGCGCTGGAGGGTAGAGGAAACGATGAGGCCGTCGACCTGACGGTCCCGCAGCATCTTCAGCAGGCGCAACTCTTTTTCGTCTTTTTCGTCGGAGCTGCAGATGATGAGGTTATAGCCTGCCTTGTTGGTCTCGTCCTCGATCTTCCTGGCAATGGTGGCGTAGAAGGGGTTGGCGATATCGGCCACAATCAGTCCGATGGTGCCCGATTTCCCCATCCGGAGGCCACGGGCCATCTGGTTCGGGAAGTAATTCAGCTCCTCGGCCTTGGCAAGCACCCGTGCCTGGGTCAGTTTACTGATGCCGTGCTGGTCGCCTTTTTCGTTCAGCACCAGCGAAACCAGCGTTTTTGATACTTTCAGTTCATTGGCAACATCTGCCAGCGATACTCTTTTCATCGGTATGTTTTTGTAAAATAATGATATTCAACAGAATAATAGGATTCTTAAAATCAGGCACAATATGCCAATCTAAAATTTAGGCGCAAAAATACAACATTTTCGCTAAAACGGTTTAGACTAGTGTGTTTTTATCAACAAATTTTCAACCGAAAGAGGGCAGTTTGTAAAGTTTGTAAGGTTTATAAGGTGCTGTGGGATTGGTATACCAATGGGTTGGGCTATGTGTGACTGGGGATCATAAAATTTGCGGACTATCCACGATAACTTTGGGAATCCGATCCCCAACATCACCGACAGCACAGCATGGGCTGGTGTTACCTCCATGGGCAGGTGCTATTATAACAATGATTCTGCTGCCTGGGATTCCATTTATGGCCCTTTGTACAACTATTATGTGGCAAGCAACGCCAATATTTGTCCTGATGGCTGGCATGTATCCACCAATGCCGAATGGCAGGCGGCTGAGTTGTATCTTGGAGGAGAATCTGTAGCGGGAGGCAAAATGAAGGAAGCGGGTACAATACACTGGATCAGCCCTATTGTGGGTGCTACCAACAGCAGCGGGTTTACCGGACTACCAGGGGGGATGCGCAGTTCAACAAGCGTATTCAGCGTATTGTATGAAAATGGCCTTTGGTGGACGGCTACCTCTTTCAATGTGTCCATGGCCTGGTCGACCTATCTGTGGTATCAGTTTGCCGGTGTTGACCACAATCCCACACCGAAGCGGTACGGACTGAACATACGGTGTGTTAAAAACACCAATATTGGCTTTAAAATGTGAATCCACCCAAAATCATAAAACTCTACCCGAATCCTGTGAAGAACATCCTTACCATTGAAAACACCAGCAATGAATGTATGGATATTATGGTGTCTACAATGGCCGGGAGCCTGATGGTACAAACAGAACTGGCAACCGGGTACCATGAAATTGATATAAGCACCTTACCCCCGGGGGTGTATTTGGTGAGTGTAGCAGGGGTAACCATGAGGCTACATCTTAAAGTTTTAAAGGAATAGCAGATCCCAAGATCCTGAATTTCTCTTTTGATTTCCGGAAGGAAGATTTTGAGTTAGTCAATCTCAATCTCATTACCATTTTCCTGCCGGACCCGGGGAACAGTGGTGTATTATGTTATTCTTGCCAGCTTTCTGAATTATAATACCCAATGAAAGGGGAAATCAATAAAATAATAAAATCAGTTTTGCGGGGTGGGCGCCTTTGCTATTAAAGTAATAAAATTCAGGTCGTTATAGATGCCAGGGGCCTGCTAATCGAATAAACTATATCGTGCAGAGATGCCGAGCAGCAAAGATGAGAGAAAAACGGATCCTCAGTGTTCTCTCCGTGCCCTCCATGCCACCGTGGTGAATGAGTTGCAAACTATCAAGAACATACTTACATTTGACCCATGGGAACTGACTTGCAAACTTACCTGAAAGTTAAAGTTACTGTTTTTCAATGTTTTCTCTTTACCACAAACAACATCCGTGGCATTCATTTAACAAACCTGCACCAATGAGAACGATACACGTATGCAGCCTTTGGATTGTGTTTGGTATTACCCTGATCATCTTTGCGGGCTGCAGGAAGACAGATGATGAAGATAAGCCTGCCATTCCTGAGAGAATCCGGTATTATGTTAACAGCATCAAACCTCCC